>JBBSVS010000083.1:0-1385 GCA_038046665.1 Thermoplasmatota archaeon | reverse complement strand
ACGCCGCTCGCAAGCATCGCCGCCCCGCCGACCATCAGCTCGAGCGCGATCAGGATCCCGACCAGCGAGGGCCGGTAGAGCAGCGCGCCGAACCCGAAGCCGAACAGCGCCGCCGCTACGGCGACGACCAGGGTGAGCGTCACGGCGCGCGCTCCCGCTCGGCCCGCGGCGCAGGGGCGCGCCGCGCGCGCAGCAGCGCCACCGCCCCGAGGGCGCTCAGCGCGAGCAGCGCCGCCGCGGCCGAGAGCACGCTCAGGTGGTCGCTGAGCAGCCGGAAGCCGACCCACGCCGCGCCGGTCTCCCGCCGCCCGCCCGCGGCGGGCCAGCCCGCGCGCGCGAGCAAGACGCCCAGACCGGCCCAGATCGCCAGGGCGGCGATCACCGCGCGCCCCGCGGGCCAGGCTCCAGGGCGCACGTCCGGCACGGGAGGCGGCGCGAGGAGCGCCACGACGAGCGCCGCCGCCGGCACCGCCGAGGCGAGCACGAACGCGATCACGATGGCGAGGAAGTCGTTGCCGAGGGCGAGGCACATCCCCGCCACTCCCATCAGCGCGACGGCGAGCGCCGCCGCCGCGCGCAGCGCGTCGCGCAGGAGCGCCGCCGCCGCGCCGCCGAGCAGCGCGGCCATCGCCGCGAGGCCGAACAGGAAGCCGGTCCAGTTCACCGCGCGAGCACCACCACGGTGATCGCCAGGTTGAGGAGCGCGGCGGGGAGCAGCACCTGCCACGCGGCGCGCAGGCGCCGCTCGGCCGTCACCTGGCCAAACCGCGCGCGCAGCGCGAGCAGCGTCGCCGCGATCAGCACCGTCTTGAGCAGCACCCACAGCGGACCGGGCAGCGTCGGCCCCGCGTACCCGGCCAGGAACAGCGTCGCGCCGAAGGCGGCGAGGAACAGGGCCGTCACCGCCTCGGCGGCGGCCCTCAGCCGCGCGGGCCAGCCGAGCACCGCGACGAGTCCCCGCTCGTCGCCGGCGAGCGCCGCGCCCGCGAAGTACACGAGGGCCGCCCCCGGCTGCAGGAGCAGGTACGGGAGCGTGTTCACCTGCGCGTTCACGATGTTGCGCAGGCTCATCGTCTGCGCGGTGAGCGCGACCGCGGCGAGCGCGATCACGATTGCCGCCGCGCACCCCGCCCACAGCGCGATGGCCCGGAATCGCTCGGCGAGCGAGGCGCGCGTCACGCCGGCGGCGCCCGAGGCCGCGATCGTCAGCGCTGCCCCGCCGAGGCCCGCGATCGCGACGACGAGCCCGTACTCCAGCTCGGGCAGCCGCGGCGTCGGCGACAGCGGCACGAGCGTCGCGAGCACCAGGGCGGCGATCGCGAGCCCGACCGCCTCGGCCAGCCGGTCACGGCGCACGACGGCAGCTCCGCGCCGGCATCAGAACG
>JBBSVS010000082.1:0-6379 GCA_038046665.1 Thermoplasmatota archaeon | reverse complement strand
ATTGAGGCCGTCCTCGATCTTCCTCCGAGCCTCCTCGGACCAGGGCTCCGCGCCGAACATTCCGATCCGCAGGCGGAAGTCCTCCTTGGGAGCGTAGCCGTTCGCCCGCGCCTCCTCGGCGAGGTACATCGCATAGGAGGGCGTTGAAGCGATGATCGTCGGCTTCATGTCCTTCATGAAGAGCAGCTGCCGCTTCGTGTTCCCGCCGGAGATGGGCCAGACGGCCAGGCCGAGCCTCTGGGCACCGTAGTGAAACCCGAGCCCGCCGGTGAAGAGCCCGTATCCGTAGGCGTTCTGCACGATGTCCCCGGGCTTCGCGCCCGCGGTCGCGTAGCAGCGGGCCATGAGCCGCTTCCACGTCTCCAGGTCATGGTCGTTGTAGCCGACCACGGTCGGCTTGCCCGTCGTGCCCGACGAAGCGTGGAACTCCCGGATGTCCTTCAGGGGAACGGCGAGGAGGCCGTAGGGAAACGCGTCCCGCAGGTCGTCCTTGACCGTGAAGGGGATCCGACGGAGGTCTTCCAGGGTCTTGACGGACTCCGGGCGCAGGCGCGCCTCCTTGAAACGCGCGCGCACGAGGGGCACCCGCGCGTGGGCGTAGCGGACGATTGCCCGGAGCCTCCGCACCTGCAGCTCCCGGATCGCCCGGGGGCGCATCTTCTCCAGCTTTGGCTCGAAAAACACGGGCCACCTCCCGCGGTCGATTGAAGGTCGGAAGATAAGGCTTGTGCCCAAAGCCTCGCGTGTCTCAGCTCGACGCCGCGGGAGGAGCGGGGGGCGCGCTCGCGGGCTGCATGAAGCCGCGCGGGGGCTCCAGGGAACGGTTAATCGTGATCTGGGCGATCGTGCCGTAGTACTTCGTCACGTGCTCGATGGGCTTGAGTACCGCGTGGATGAAAGTGCAGGTGCTGCAGATGTTTCCCTTGCGGTCGCATTTGAGGCCGGGGGCGGCGGACCCGAACCGTTTCAGCTCCGCCTCCAGGGCGTCCTTCGCGTCGAGCGCGTCGTTCGCCTTCTCCAGGTCGGACGTGAAGAAGGAACTCATCGTGAGCTCCATGACCTTCTCCAGTTTCGTCTTGAGCTCGCCGATCGCCTTCTGGAAGTCCTTCGGGATGCGCCGCGTGGGCCTGAGCAGGCCCATGCTACCGATCGCCAGCTCCTCCCACATGTCACCCACGTTCTCGAGCATGACCGCGACGACGCGATCCCCGAGAAGGTGCCTCGGCTCGACCTCGCCGATTTTGCTCGCGACCGCGCGATTCTGGGCGGCCAGGAGAAGCTGGCGCACGACGAGCCAGTAGAGCCGGTCCACTTCCGCCTCCATGCGGATGACCTCCTCGATGTTCCCCGTCGCCGCGCCGGCGAGCACGCCCAGGGCCAGGTTCTCCATGCGGGACGTGAGATAGTGGAGGCGGCGCAGCAGCCCCTCGATGGGGAAGCGCGTCGGCTCGACGAAGTTCTCGATCGTCACGAACTTGGGACCCTGGTTCACAATCGTGAGGCCCGTGAGCCCGCGCACGGCCTCGTGAATCTCCTGGAGTTGCTCCGGGGACAGCTCCTCTCGTGACCGTACGCGGATCGTGCTGCGCCCGACGATATAGTTACCCGTGATGATCCGGGTGAGCGTCTCCGGGCTCTTCCACTCGTCCGCGTCAATCGTCGCCTCCGAGGTGGGCAGGCGATCATCGGGTGGTCCGGTGTGAACCCGCAGGGTCCCGTCGTCCTCGAGGGAGAGGGTGATGATCGAGCCGGGTCGCAACCCGTTCATCCCTGCCCAGGCCTTGGGCAGGGAAATGCCCACACTCGAATAGCCGAGTTTCTGAACCTTTCGGGTCTCGAGCTCCATGGGGTTGCATACGCATCAGGAGGCATAAATACGTATTCTACGTCCGTAGAAGAGGAGAAGTAAGGGTTAGGCCACTGGAAGTAACTGAAAACACGTACTCGCCCGCCCGTCATGGCCACTCAAAAGCATGGGGAAGACCGAATCAAGCGGTGCCCGCATCCATCTGTTCGGCGAGGGCAAGCAAGCGTTCGATGCGTTCGATGAGGAACGAGGTGTGGCCGTTTCCTAGGAGGCCGATGCCGGCGGGGACACCGGACTGCGACGCAGCCTCGTAGAACTTCAGCAGTGCGTGGGCGAGGGAACGCGGGTCCCGTGTCCGCCGAGCCGCCATGTCGTCCGCCTCCAGTTCGTAGCTGCGACCCAAACGTTCACGGAGCCGTCGCAGGACAGGGTCGAAGAACAACACCGACGTAACCACGTGGAAGAAGGGAAGATATCTGTCGTCGCGCGCCCGGACGTGCGCCAGCTCGTGCTCGAGCACGGCCTTTCGTTCCGCCGGCGTGAGGATCTTCAGGAGGCCCGTGGTCAGGAGGACGTAATCGCGGGCACGGAATCCCGTCCGCCCGCCAAGGCGGAGCAACGCAACCGAATAGGCATCGGGCCGCGGGTCTGGGACGATGAGGACGCGTGCGTCACCGTGGCCTCGGGCGGGGACGGCGCGCGCCCCCGCGCGCATCGCGCGCGCCACGATGGCCCGGGCAACAATCTGGCTCAAGACGAACGAGATGATGAGGACCGTGACCGCAATCGTCGCCGCAATCCAGGCTACGCAGCTCCACTCGAAATCGCATACGAAGGCGGCCTCGAACGCCTCGGGAATGGAGTGCAGGTGGACTGTGACGAGGGAGTGGAGATGGACCAGAGTCGCGAGGAAGAGCGATCCGGAGGTGGCCAAGGCCCCATGTCCGAAGAGAGTCAAGGCCGCGCTACGGGATCGGCTCGCGGACCGCCGGGAGGCGAGATAACCCAAGGTCCCCGTGACCGCCATCGCAGCGGCTCCAACCAGCAGGACGAGGCCTAGGGGAATCATGATTTCAAACGTTCGCGCAGTTTCTGGAGATCACTCGGGGAGAGGCCATCGAGCCGTTCCGCGAGGTGGACGACGCCGCGGGCGCCGAAGGCGGAGACTAGGCCTCCGAGCAGGCTGTCGATGTACTCGCCTTCGATGTCTTTGTACCTGTACACGTAGCGCTCGCCTCCCTTGAAGACCTCGCTACGCCGTTCGATGAGGCCCTTCGCATGCAGCCGGCTGAGGATCGTGCTCACCGTGGTGTACGCGACCTCTTTGCCGCCCCGTCGCAACTCCAAGAGCACATCCCGAGTCGTCGCTTCCTCGCGGGTTTTCAGGACGGAGATCACTTCGCGCTCGAGCGGTCCCAACATGCGTTCCCTGAAGGGGCCCGTGTTTCGCTTCTACTCGCCGTACGTACTATGCGTGTAGTATGAGAGGCATCTAGATGGCAGGCATGGCCTTCTACGCTCGTCGTGCGACGGGTGTCGTCGTGTCGCGAGGGGATCTGACATGAGCGAACCACCCAATGAGGGCATGCGCCGGAGACAGTTCCTCACCTTGGCCGTGAAAGGAGGAAGCGTGGCCGCCCTTGGCATCCTGGGCGGCAAGGTGTTCATCGAGCGCCTCGCCGGCGTTCCGGAGGATGCTCGGGTCACCGCGTCGGGGCAACCGAGGTCCTGGGTCATGGTCATCGACCTGGACCGGTGCGATGGATGCGGCGTATGCACGACCGCGTGTCGCACTCAACACAACGTCCCCGTTGGCCAGGAGTGGATCAAGGTCTACCAGGTCTCCGACCCGGAAGGCACGAGTTACTTCCTCCCGCGTCCCTGCATGCACTGCGAAAACGCGCCCTGCGTAGCGGTATGTCCCGTCGGCGCGACGTACGTACGGAAAGACGGGCTTGTGCTCATTGACCATAATCGATGCATCGGCTGCAGGTACTGCATGGCGGCCTGCCCCTTCAACGCCCGGTACTTCAACTGGGATGGGGCGCCCGAGCTGACACCCGAGGAGCAGGCGATCTATTCGCCGGAATATCCAGTCGTCCACCGCCGCGGGACCGTCGAAAAATGCGTCTTTTGCGCGCACCGAGCGGACAAGGGACAGCTCCCCGCCTGCGTGGAGGCGTGCCCCATGAAGGCGATCTTCTTCGGAGACGCGCGCGAGGACGCCGTCTCGAACGGCCGGGAAGTCTGGAGGCTTTCCCAGGTCCTGAGGGAGCGGGGCGGGTTCCGCTTCAAGGAGGAACTGGGGACGAAACCCCGGGTGTTCTACTTGCCGCCGGAGGGATCCTGATGGACCCCCGACGAGAGGAGGAGACGGACGCCCTCCTGGCGCCCGTCGCTCGATGGACCCCGCGGTTCATCGTCTTCGTCGCGGCACTCGGCGCAATCGTGGCCTGGGGTGCCTACGCATACTCGGTGCAGCTGCAACAGGGCCTCGTCGTCACGGGAATGCGAGACACGGTCTCCTGGGGCCTGTACATCTCGAACTTCGTCTTCTTCATCGGGATTAGCCACGTCGGCGCGCTCATGTCCGCGATCCTCCGCCTGACAAAAGCGGAGTGGCGGCGTCCCGTGACGCGCATGGCCGAGGCAATCACGGTCTGCTCCCTCTTCGTCGCAGCTTCGATGCCGATCATCGACCTCGGTCGACCGGACCGACTCCTGAACGTGATCCTCTACGGGAGGATCCAGTCCGCGGTCCTGTGGGATTTCCTGTCGATCAGCACGTACCTGGTCGGCAGCCTCCTCTTCTTCTACCTGTTCCTGATCCCGGACCTCGCGACCCTGAGGGACCGGCTCACCGCCGTCGGGCGCATGCGCCGATGGCTGTACCGCAAGCTGTCCCTTGGATGGACCGGTGCCCCGGAGCAACGCCGGCGACTCGACCGGTCCATCGGAATCCTGACGATCCTGATCCTTCCCATCGCGATCTCCGTCCACACGGTCGTCTCCTGGATCTTCGCGATGACCCTCCGGGTCGGATGGAACAGCACGATCTTCGGTCCCTACTTCGTCGCGGGAGCTCTCTTCTCCGGCGTGGCCAGCGTCCTCATGGCGATGGCCCTCTTCACGCACTTCTACAAACTCGAACGGTGGATCACGCCCCTCCACTTCCGGAACCTCGCGTACCTGCTCCTCCTCCTGGACATCGTGTACATCTATTTCACCCTCAACGAGTACCTCACGGTCTCGTACAAATCCGAAGGGACGGAAGCGGCCCTCCTCGCGTCGCTGTACGGAGGCCCCTTCTCAGGGATCTTCTGGACGATCCAGCTCGGGGGCCTCGTGATCCCCGCGTTCCTGCTCGCCTTCCGCCGGACGCGCACGACCCTGGGAATCGTCGTCGCGGCGACCCTCGTGAACGCGACGATGTGGCTCAAGCGTTACCTGATCGTCGTATCGACGCTCGCGACGCCGCAGATGCCGGTGGGCTGGGGCTCCTACTGGCCCACATGGGTCGAATGGTCCATCACGGGCGGTGCCTTCGCGGGGTTCGTCCTCCTTTTTGCGCTCCTCTCTCGCCTCGTGCCCATCGTGTCCGTATGGGAGACCCAGGAGGCGCGGGGACCGACGGAAGGAGCGGCGGAGGAACTCCCCGCTGCGGAGGCGGGCGCATGAGGACGCGCGCTGTCTGGCTGGCGCTCTTCTTGCTCCTGGCCTTCCTCGTCGCCCCGCCCTCGCCGACCGCGGTCCCGGCAGCCGGTACCCATGGGGATGTCTTGGAGGTCGGATTCATGGATTCGCCGACCCAAGTCGACGGGACCCTGGCCGCAGGCGAGTATGCGCACAACCACACGGATCCCGACACGGGAATGACGATCCACGTCCAGTACTCGGGCAGCGTCCTGGGCATCGCCCTGGAAGCCCCGGGCCGAGGCTGGGTCGCCCTCTCCTTGGGCGCGGTCCTCGTGGGAAGCAATTACACGGACATCCTCGTGTTCGCCTTCGACAACGGGACCCTGCGATCCCTCGACGAGGTGGACCACGGATGGGAGCGCCACCTGGACCAGGCAGTCGGCGGGACGGACGACATCATCGCCTCCGGCGCCGCAACGACGGCCACCGGATGGCGGGTGGAGTTCCAGGTGCCCCTGGATTCCGCGGACGACAATGACCACCATTTCCTGCCGAACGGGACGTACCCGTTCTCCCTCGCATACAATGCGACGTCCACGGACCCCGCGTCGCCGCAGACGGCTCACTCGACAGAATTCCTGCTCCACGTCGGGGCGAGTCCCGAGATCTTCCGCGCGGAGCGGACGGCCGTGCGGGGATCCGCACAGAAGCTCGTCGCGGGTCAGAAGTCGACCGTTTCGGGTGTCCTGATGAACGCCTCCGGAAGCCCCCTCCCGGATCAGCCTGTGGAGTTCTACCTCAAGACGACGTTCGGCTTGCTGTATCTGGGCCTCGGGCGCACGAGCAGCCTGGGCAAAGCGGGCATCGTCTACGAGCCGAAGAGTCCAGGCACCTGGACCCTCTACGTCGCTTTCCGAGGCACGGGGCGGTACCTGC
>JBBSVS010000081.1:0-3699 GCA_038046665.1 Thermoplasmatota archaeon | reverse complement strand
ACGGATCTCCCCGAGGAGGAACGCGATGAAGACGAGGAAGGCCGCGGCGACCGCCACGGTCCCCACGAGGACCCCGTTCGCCTGGGACACGACGTCGGTTTGCGACGGGGGCGGCGGAGGCGGCGGGACCACGGCCGTGTGGAACGTGACGATCGCGGAGGAGCTGGACTGGCCTGCACGATCCACCGTGACGATCCACGCCCTGTAGTTCGTGTCCGCCTTGAGCGGGACGGTCAGGCGCACGGTGTGCGGATCCGCGATGCGGTAGGACACGTTGAGCGTGCCGTCCGTGACCCAGAGCTCCAGATGGTCCAAGTCGGGGTCCACCGCACCCGTCCAGTTCAGGGTCGCGCCGGAGTACGTCACATCCGTTGGGGTTCCCAGCACGAGGGGATGGGGGATCAGGTCTACGGAGACGGGCGTAATCAGGGATGGCGTGCCGACGTATCTCCCGAGATCCACGAGGTCCGTGTGGAACAGGGTGGCGCCCAACGCGCTGATTGTGAGCCCAAGCGCGATGGAGTAGGTGAAGGTGGTGTTCAGGTACGAGGACGCGACGGAGCCGTAGCCGTCGGAACCCTGAACGACGAGGCGCTGGACGCCCCACGAGACCCACGCCAGCTCCGTCGGCGTGACGGCGGCCACGGAGGCGCTCCCGACCAAGGTGGTCGAGTTCATCCCGGTCATCAGATCGATGCTCACGTCCACGATGCCAATGGTCACGAGCGACAGGCCCGGGAGGACGAAGGAGCTGCGGCCGAGCGGGGTCGTGCTGATCGTCGGGATGGTCACGTCAAGGCCGCGCAGGTTGAGGACCATCGTGCAGGCCGCGGGCACGGCCGCGACGGTCGTGTGGGCGCTCTCGTTCGCCAGGAGATTCAGCGCCTCGCCCGATGCGGTGATGTCGCATTGGGCTCGGAAGGAGGCCGCGCCCGCGATCACGGCCCGTCCGGGTATCGTGAAGTCCACCGTCACCTCGGTCAGGTCCGTGGCCGCGGAGACGGCGGTCACGGGGAGAAGTAGCAGTGCGGCCAGAGCCACGGCGGCGACGGCGAAGGCGTTCGTTGGGGTCCCTCCGGCGCATCAGCGGTCGCAGAGGATTTCAAAGGTTTGTAGGAAGTCCCACAAACCCTCAGGTCTCCCGGATCTTGTAAGGGGGAGCGACGGGCTCCCAGTGCTCCTTCCGCGTATCCCGCAGGGTGGGCCGGAAGGTACGGGCGGTCTTCACGTCCCGCAAGTCCACCTCGGCGAGGACCGTGTCCTCCTCGAAGTCCCTCGCCTTCCCGAGGTCCTCGCCCCTCGGGCCGATCGCCTGGGTCCCGCCCTGGAACACGATGTTCAGCTCCGTGCCTACGAGGTTCGCGTACAGCACGTAGATCGTGTCCTCGATGGCCCGCGCGGGCAGGATGCGATCGAAGAAGGGTTTCGACGTGGCGGGGGACGCGGAGACGATCGCCAGGATGTCCGCGCCCTGGAGGGCGTAGGCCTTGGCGAGCTCGGGGAAGAAGGAGTCGTAGCAGATGAGGAGCCCGATCTTGCCCAGCTTCGTGTCCACGAGGGTGAGCTCGTTCCCGCGGCCGAAGTAGAGGCCCTCCTCGAAGGGTCCGAAGTTCGCGGGGTAGATCTTGCGGTAGGAGGCCACTCGTCCGTCCGGCAGGACCATGACGGACGTGTTGTAGAGGCGGCGGGTGCCCGCCTCCCGCTCCGGCATGCCGAACAGGATGTGGGCTCCGTGGTCCTCCGCCATCTTCGCGGCGACCTTCACGGACGGTCCGTCGATGGGCTCCGCGAGGCGCGCGAAGGCATCGCGGGCCATGTACCCCGTGAGATAGAGCTCTCCCGCCAGGACGAGATCCGACTCGGCCGTCGCGACGGCCTTCTCGAGCTTCCTCAAATTCTTCTCCTTGGCCCCCAGGGTCGGGGCGAGTTGCGCGAGGGCGGCCTTCATGCCTTTCCCTCCTCTGCGAGCTTCCGCATCGCGACCTGATTCAGGATGCGCTCCTTGGAGACCTTGAGAGACCACGAGGACAGGGCGAAGGCCACCACGAGGGCTGCGATGACGAGAACGGTCCGCTGGAGCGGGTCCATGATCGGCCCGAAGATGAGCACTCCCGTCGCAATCAACAGGATCGCGCTGCTCACGTAGGACTGCCACGGACGGCCGAGGGCCATCGGCTCCGCGGCGTGGCCACAGGACGTGCACACGTTTCTCTCTACCCAGATGTTCGTCGAGACGTTCCCGCATTCGTGGCAGTAGACGTACCGCACGAACGGGGCCAGCGCGGGACCGGGGCAAAAACCTTCGCCAGGCGACCGCTCGTCTCTCAGGCCTCGCAACCTTTATGTCGCACCCGCCCTTAGCGCGCCTCCGCGCTCCCGTAGTCTAGTGGCCAAGGATAGAAGCCTCTCGAGCTTCTGACACGGGTTCAAATCCCGTCGGGAGCACTCACTTTGAAATCAAAGGTAGCGGGTGCAAGCTTGGCGCCACAACAGCTCCCAGAGGCTTCGAGATCCAAGGCCCGAGGAAGGGAGCAAGCCGAGTTCCTGAGAGAGCGGAAGATCGGATACTTGGAGTCCCTGCAATGAAACGCGTGGCCGCCAGTTACGAACGCCCACTCGTTGAGGCTTCTCGATCGGCGCTGCTTGAACTCGCACTGAGCCTGCGGACGTACCGAGGTGCGTTGGTGCTCCAGGGCGGATGGGTTCTCCACTTCTTGTTCTGGAACCGCCAAGCGGCCCAAGCGTACGTTACCATCTTCTGTACGTGCTTGCGGCGGCTCTTTACCTCATTTTACGGAGTACACCACCCTTCTTCCTGACCGCGTTGAATGGAGCGCCTGCGCCTTCACAAGTCCTCGCAGTTGCTTGCGTGTCCAACTCGTCGAGTAGCCAAGTCTCTTTGAGACCTCGCCCGCGATTTCTTCGAACGTCGTGTAGCCCTCGCCGACGATTTTGCGAAAGACCACCTTGAGCAGCTCGAAATCCGCCGAGGCGAGGAGCTCCTTGGCGATAGGCGATTTTATTCCGAACCTGCGCTCGAGGTCGACCAGCCGATCAAGCAGAAAACTCTCCCAGATTAGCCTCTTCTTCTGCCGTAGGCATTCCTCCTTCACGACATCCCAGTTAAGTCCCCGCTCGGCGAGGATTCTCATGTCCTCCAAGTCGCCCTCCCGCTCGGTCATGCCTTTGAACAGAAAGATGTCCTCGGCTGAAATGAGACGGACTTCGAGAGGGCCGAATGCCGCGTAGCGTCGCGACCGAGACACCATCCGCTCCGTGATTTCGAGCTTGCGGCACACGATGCGCTCGAAGACGTCGAACTGCATGTTATCCGCACGGCGAAAGATCGCGCGCGTGCCAAGCTTCTGGTATTCTAGAGACGCGGGGCGCGTCTTGTGGAAACCGGTTCGTTCAAGGGCCGCCGAAAAGACCCCCACGTCTCTCTTTGAGGTGAGGACCGCATCGATGTCCTTGGTCGAAGGCTTCGCGCCCATGAAAGCCATGGCGCAGCCTCCAATCAGGTGGACCGTAACGGGGGCTCTGAGTTGCTCTCCGATGGACCGGAGCGCGTCGTCGAGGGATTCCCGGCCAAACATCCTCCTCTCGTTCATAGGCCGTACTCCCGGGCTTTGGAGGTGAACTCAGTCCACATCGGGAAGTTCGAGGGGCGTTTTGCGCCTGCGCTGTCCAAGTACTCCC
>JBBSVS010000080.1:0-4304 GCA_038046665.1 Thermoplasmatota archaeon | reverse complement strand
ACACGAAGTGGGGGAGCATCGTCACGATCCAGATCGTCGTGACGAAGAACGACGTGGACGCCCTGGAGAGGAAGATCAAGCGGTGCTACGACGCGGGCGTGAAGGCCGTGGTCATGTGCGCGGTCCACCTGAAGAACACGAAGGACCACCTGCCCGACCTGTGGACGATGTCGAAGAAGGGCATCGAGCTCCGCAACAGGTACCCCGGTGTCATCATCTCGCCCGAAGGCTACTTCACCCGGATCACACAAGACCACGGATGCGACACGTCCTCGATCATCGTCGACGCCGATGGCTTCCTGTGGTATCCCTGCCGCGTCCTCGAGGAGAAGACGATCAACCTCATCGACAGGGACCTCATGGGCTACGTGACATCCCCGGACGCCTTCGAGCGGCGGCGGACGATGGCCGCCTGCGACATCCAGTGCGCCTGGTATCAGTACTACGCGACCTCGAGCTTCGTCAGCCCACGGGAGCTTGCGTCCGCGTGGATGCCGTACTTCCGGGATCTCGTGAACGGCGGCAGGCAGCCCCTCGCCACGAGACCGGCGATGCCCATGATCAGCACGAGCGACCTCGCCCATGCGAACATCCTGAAGGAATCCGCGTATCTGGGCGCAAACGGCGACGGGACGGGATCGCAGCTCATCCCGGCGGAGTCCCTCGAGCCTCCCCTGCGGCCGTAGGCTTTGAGCCGGACGCGTGGGGTGGTAGATTGACGAAGCCGGTGCGCCGGAGGCTCATGAAAGGGCGTGCTCCAGCTTCCCCTTCCCCTCCACCTTCAGCTTGCAGTACGTGTACAGGGCGTCGTAGGCCGGGAACTGGAGCTGCAGGTTGTGATGGTCGTCCTTCGCGTTGACCCGGAACCCGAGGGCCATCGCCTCGAGTCCCGCTCCCTCCGGCCGACGCTTCCGCGGCGCGGCATCCGCGCTCCGGACGACCTCCGCCATGTCCAGGAGGGCCGCGTCCTTCAGAGCGTACTTCGTGATGATCGCGTCGAAGCTGCACCGCTCGTCCCCGTCCTCCTTGTAGTGATGGAGCTCCGCGCCGGGTGTGTCGAAGGGGATGGCTCCCTGCTCCTTCGCGACCTCCAAGACCTTGTTGACGGGGACGAACAGGAACTCCGCCTTCGGGTCCACGAACCGCGTGATCAGCCAGGGGCATGCGATCCGGTCCACTTTCGCCTTCTCTCGGGTCACCCACTTCATGGCCATCCTCCGCGCCCGGAAGCGACGCGACGGATAAGTACCTGCCCCAATATCCGCGCGCCTCCATCGCCCTAGGCCCTCGTCCGACAACGGAACATCCTCGACGCGGCCCGAGAACCTCCGGTCAGCCTACGTTCTCTCCGACGCTTCTCACGCTTTCTCGTCGCGGGTCAGGGGATTCAGGGGCAGAGCGAAGCGGATGCGAAATCGCGGACCGTCCACGCTCATCCGTACTCGGTCCGTGCTCACCTCCTCGAGGATAGGATGGAGGCCTTCGGACTCCAGGAGGTTCAGGAAGCACTGCAGGCGATCGGCCACGCCGTCGTGGCAGACCCTCTCGAACTTGTTCCAGGCCGCCGTGGCCCAGAAGCGCCGTCCTTCCTTCGACGTTTTCATGCGAATCGCCCCGCACGCCAGGAGGCGTTTGAACGCTCGCTCGAGGGATCGCGGGTCAGGGACAATCTGGCGGCCCAGTGCGTCTCGATGGACGCCAGGTCGCTCTCGGATGAGACGGAGTACGCGCCGATCGAACGGATCCTCCCACAACGCGAGGAACGGCTCGACGCGGGCAGGATACATCCCCGGGATGGAGAGGTGGACGCGGCCTCCCGAAGTCCAGGTATGCAGCAATCCGTGTTCCGCAAGCCGACGCACGTGGAACCGGAGGGAAGGGAGAGGCGAGAGGAGGAGGCGGGAAGCCGACCGCAGATGGACGCCCGGGTAGGCCGCGGCGGTCAGGACGAGCTCGAGGCGGCGCGGATTGAGCAACCACGCAGGCCCGGGACGGTGATACGGGACGTCCAGGCGCACGGACTCGAGGCTCAACGCCCGCTGCAGCCCGCGCGCAAGGCCCGTGGGCACAGACACGTCGGGGGTATAGTCCGCGCTTCGACATAGGCTTTGAGTTACCAGCCGTGGGGAAAGGCGGGTTCCACGTCAAGGCCCAGCTCCTTCCCCAGAGACACGAGCCTCTCCTCCAAGGGACCGAAGAACGCCGGGTCCTCGCGGGCGCTCCGGTACATTCCATCCATCCGAAACCCGCGGACCGCGGGCTCGACCCGTTCCCAGATCCCAGGACGGAACCGGAGGCGGTCGAACATCACGTGGCGCGTGCCCGCGTCGCGGATGGCCACGAGGAGCGCAGGCAGGGTGGTCTCCGTGGCCCCGGGGAGGATCGGGCCCACGAAGGCCCACGTTCGGATGCCCGCCTCGTTGAGCGTCTTGAGCGCCTCGACGCGCCGCTCGGAAGGACTCGAGAAAGGTTCGAAGGCCCGGCGCATCCGATCATCCATCGTGGTGATCGTCACGCCCACCTCGACGTCCCGCATGCGTCGCAGGAGATCCATGTCTTTCAACACCAGGCTCGACTTCGTCTGGACGCTCACGGGGAACTCAAAACGGGCGAGCTGCTCGAGACAATACCGCGTGAGGCGGTAGCGCATCTCGACCGGCTGATATCCGTCGGTCACGGTGCCGATCCCCACCACCCCCGGCTTCGCCTTCTTCAGCTCCTTCGCCAGGACCACCGGAATGTTGCGCTTCACGTCCACAAAGCGTCCCCAGGGACGATCCTCACGGAGCACGGAAGGGCTGTAGCAGTACACGCACCCGATCGAGCAGCCGCGATACGGATTGAGGGCGTAGTCCAGACCGGGGAGGCGGGTGGGCGAGAGGGCCGTTGTGCAGGAGACCTCGCGGACCCTCATGGAGACCGCATCCTCGAGGCACGCTCCAGGGCCTCTTGGGCGGTGGCGGTGACCTCGTACTCGCCGAGTTCCTTGAGAGGGATGAAACGCGCGTTGTCCGCGTCGGTCGCCGGATAGGGTTCGCCGGAGACGTACTCGCAGAGGACGTTCACCAGGACGTAGTGCCACCGGATGCGACCGTCGCCGTTCCGATCCAGGAACTCCCGCACGTCCACGACGCGTATGGGCCGGACCGCGACGCCGGTCTCCTCCATGGTCTCCCGCGCGGCGGCCTCCTCCACCGTCTCCCCGAGCTCCACGGACCCCCCGGGCGGGCTCCAGCGGCCCTGGTTCGGCTCGTCGCGACGCTTCACCAGGAGCACGGACCCGTCGCGGAAGACGAGAGCCGAGACCGCGGGGATGGGCCGCTCGGGGAACTCATTCGGGGAGGGCATGGTCCTCCTCACGGACCTTCTGCGAACCCTTCAAGTTTCCCCTCGCACGACCTCACGCAGACTCGAGGTGGAGAGATCGAAATCGTCGAACGTCCTCTGGTGGAGCACGTGCTTGAGGACTTCGCTCACGCGGATGTATCGCTCCATCGGGATGTCGAGGCGCGTGGCCAGGTACGCCAAGGTGTCGCGCAGGGTCGTGAAGGTGCGCGGTGGCTTCCGCAGCGCGTCCCGTACGTGCTCGCGCACGTTCCACACTCCCACGGGCATGATGTACCCCGGGTGGGTCTCCCGAAGGATCACCGTCGCGGCCTGGCGTCTCTCTCGCAGGAGGGACTCCGCGACCGCGAGTCGCGCAGCGTAGTAGCAACCGCCGATGCGTGCGTACGTGGACCGCCCGTCGTAGCCCTCGTGGTCGCCGAAGATCACGACCTCTCGGCCGATGGGGTTCCACAGCGTGTTCGGATACCAGGCCTCGATGAGCTCGTACCGCCACGCCCGGGGGATCTCGATCACGAGGAAGCGGTCGTCGAACCCGATCGATTCGAACACGCGGATCTCGTTGACCAGGGGGAAGGTCTTCACCTCCTCCCGCAGGTCCTTCCCCACCGTGTCGTCCACGGCCGTGATGGACCAGCGGGTGGGCACGAACTTGCGGTTCTTCGCGATCCCGAAGGCGCCCACGCTGAAGGCCCGCTGGATCTTCGACACGGGGATGCCGCCCTCGTACAGCTCGAGGACCGCGTTGCGAGCCAAGAGGTCCGTGTCCGAGTACGCCCGGTCGAGCTTCCGATCCACCTTCAGCGTGCCCACGTCGAGGTTCCTGAGCGGGGCCGAGGGCCCGAAAGGTTGCACGTTGTCATCCAAGACGAGCCGGCCATGGGGCTTCTTCGTGAAGCCCACCTCGACCTCCGCGGATGCGGTGGAAAGGGCGAGCTCCCGCGTCAGGTCGACGATCC
>JBBSVS010000079.1:0-3900 GCA_038046665.1 Thermoplasmatota archaeon | reverse complement strand
TGAAGGCCCACGTGTAGTTCGCGATCCCGACGTTGTCCGTCGAGTTGAGACCGTCGAGCGTGACGAGGGTGCCACGGTCGACGGTCCGGTCCGGGCCCGCCATCGCGGTCGGCCCGACCGTGTCCGCGGACACATTCACCCACGTGGTGCCTGTTCCGGTCTTGCCCGTGTAGTCGCTGACCGTCAGGGCGATGACGAAATTCCCGACATTCACGAAGCGGTAGGTCGCCATGCGGCCCCACAGCGTGATGGGCGTCCCGTCCGTGAAGGTCCACGTGTAGTTCGCGATGCCGACGTCATCCGTGGACTGGCTCCCGTCCAGGGTCACCAGGGTGCCCTGCAACACCGCCTGGGCCGGGCCCGCCCTCGCTACCGGAGGTTGGGTGTCCGAGGTGACGTTCACGTAGAGCGAGTCTGTTCCCGTATTCCCCGCGGGGTCCGCGACCGTGAGGGTGACAAGGAAGCTCCCGAGGTTGTTGAACGTGAAGGAAGGAGACACCGTGTAGAGGACCCTGGGAGTTCCGTCCGTGAACGTCCACGTGTAGTTCGCGATGCCGTTCGCGTCGGTGGAACCGGATCCATCGAAAGTGACGGCAGTCCCGGGCGGAATGAGCCGGTCCGCACCCGCCGCGGCGACCGGGGCGGTACGGTCCACCGTGACGCCGATCGTACTGGTGCCTGTGTTGCCCACGGCGTCGTATGCTTT
This sequence comes from Thermoplasmatota archaeon, assembly GCA_038046665.1. Taxonomy (GTDB): domain Archaea; phylum Thermoplasmatota; class Thermoplasmata; order RBG-16-68-12; family RBG-16-68-12; genus RBG-16-68-12. The sequence goes on along the minus strand of JBBSVS010000079.1, from coordinate 3,194 downwards.
CGCCTGCACCTGCCGAAGGCCCTCTGCGACAGTGGATGTGTCCCAAGATTGGCTGTAGGGCAAGGTGGTATCCGTTCCCAGGGGCGCGCCATCCACGTAGAACGCGACCTTCGTCACTCCCGAGGAATCTGTTGCCGTCGCGTCGATTGTGACAATCCCTTTCAAGACCGCGCCGCTCGCGGGTGCCGTGATTGCGACCGTGGGCCCCGTCCGGTCCACCGTCACGCTGACCGTCGCGCTCGTCCCCACGTTGCCCGCCACATCGTAGGCTTTCGCGACGAGCTGGTGCACGCCCTCCGTGGCCGTCGAGGTGTCCCAAGAGTAACCGTAGGGGGAGGTCGTGTCCGTGCCCTTCAGGGTGCCGTCCACGTAGAACTCGACCTTGGCGACCCCGGTGCCCCCAACGTTGTCCGTCGCGGTGGCGTCAATCGGCACGATCCCCGTAACGAACGCGCCATTGGCCGGAGCGGTGATCGAGACCGTCGGCGGCGTCGTGTCCCCTGCGGGGACGCTGGCAAAACGAATCACGTTGTCGTTCGTAGTGACCTTGTGGTTGATCGCCCCGCCGCTGCTGCCTCCGCCATTCGAGTCGGAGGTCGCGTAGAAGTAGTAAGACGTGGTACCGTCGGCGACGAAGGCTAGGTCGTTCGCATCCCCGGTGCTGAGCTTCCGCTTCCACTCTGCCGTGAAACTGTATGGCGCCGCGGCCCCCGAGGCGGCCATTCGCCCCAGGTCATCCTGCTGCCCGTCCTTCGTGGGGAGTTTGTTGCCTCCGTACGTGTCCACCGCAAGAAGGGGCGGGGCGGAGGTGTAGGCATCCTCGCCGAAGAACACGCCGTCCTGCCAGGACGCATGATGCCCCGTCGTCACTGAGTTGAAAATGATTCCAAACCAGAAGTGATTCCCGCCCGCGCTCGTCCAGGGAACGTCAATCTTCCCGTCCACGCGGAAGTAGACGTTGGTGCCGTCGTGCTTCGCGTAGAGCGTCGCCGAGCCGTAGGGCGCCGCTTCGCCGTTCTCTAGCGGGATGGGCCACGTGCCCGCGTCGGACCAAGCGCCCGTCGCGGGGTTCCCATCCAAGTCCGCGTCGGCCACGGCCGTGCTCGAATAGGGGACTGTCGCGGTGATGGGGGCTGCCGGCGCAGGGATCACGAGGACGACGAGGAGAACGAAGACAATCGCTAGGACTAACCCGAGCCTACGGCTTGCAACCCCTCTCATAGGCCTTCCGTAAGTTAACCTGGTCGGCCCCCAATGAAGGGTCCGTCTATTCTCTTCGTGTATTCTCTATATGTTAATTACAGATAGCTGCCCTCATGAGCCGCCCATGGAGGGGACGGCCCGGTCCCGAAGCCCCCGGGCGACGGAGGCCAGGCCCAGAAGGATGCCCGAGAGACTCGGAAAAGCCCCCGCGAAAGTCAGAATCCCCGCCAGGGCGACGATGGCCACGCCACCGGTAAGGAGCCGCCACGTCCGCAGCCGCAGGCGGGCCCGGAGAACCCATGCGGTCGCGAGGAACGCGCCGATGGCAAAGCCGACGAGGGCGAGGGAGACCGCCGTCGTGCCCGCGATCACGAAGATGGGATAGGAGCCGCCCCAGGTGAGGGCGTTGGAGAGGATGAAGCCTCCCACGCCCTGGGACGCGCCGACGCCCACGAGGGCCGTGGCCACGGGCGGCAGGAGGACGCGGACCCGGTCCGCGGTCTCGCGGGCTCGACTCACCGCCAGGCTGAACCAGTAGAGGATTGAGAGGAAGGACAACAGCAGGACCGGGCCGTAGTCCAGGAGCCACTGCACGCCTGTGGGAGCAGACGCGCCGAGGACGGCGCGGTAGTCGACGAGGCGCAGGGATCGCATCAGGTAGGCGATGGCGAACCCGAGGCCGACCGCGCGGAAGGCGTCCCGTGCGAAGACGTCCGGGTGGCCCGTCCACAGGCGCTTCTCCAGGGCCCAGAGGAAAAAACCGATAGCTCCCGCGACCACGGCACCGAGAATCGCGCTCGACCACGGAGTCCACAGAACGCGCAGAGATGGCGAGAGTTCGCCCAACCAAAGGACGGCGGCAACGGCCGTGAGCGCGGCGGCCAGGAGGAGGCGGACGTCCAGGGAAATCCCAGCGGGCCACGACAGGACCACGAGAGCGGCCAGGGGCAACAGGACCGCGGGCAGGATTCCCGCGTAGAACTCGAACGCCCCATCCAGAGCCGTCGTGTCGATCCCAAGCACCCCGAGGTACGCCGTGACCGTGGGAGCCGCAAACCGGATGCCCACCAGGAGAATCGCAAGGGGAAGAAAGACCCGTCCGGTCACGAACGCGGCGAGACGATCCCTCATGCCGTCCACGGGTCCGCAAGTCCCGAGGCCTCCTTAAGCGCGCCGCTACACGGACCGAAGACATTTCAGAACATTCCTACAAGCGTCGTATCTGTACATCTGCTTATTCTCCATACCAAGCAACCATCCGCAATTCCTGCGTGAGGGCTCCGTAGCGGTGGAGTCATGAGGCGAGCGAGGGGAACAGCGATGGGCTTGTTGGTGGTCATTCTCGTAGCCGTGCTCGTGGCGGGAGGAGCGCCGGGAGCGAGCGCGGTGTCGGTCACGGTTCCGTATTCCGCCACGGCCGTGGCGGACGCAGACCTCGACGGGAACCCCGCCACGGGGGACTGGAGCGGCGCCGTCTCCGCCGTCGTCCCGTTGGAGAACGGCGCCGCCTCGCCCTACGGCTCCGCGACCCTGTACGCGAAGCACGACGGGACGTACGTCTACTTCCGCATCGACGGGTCGATCGATGTCCCCTGGATCAGTACCTCGGGGAACTACTTCTGGCTCGGCATGGAGGTCTCCCCCGCCGGTACGTCCCACCACGGCGGAGGCACCTGGGACGGCGTCTTCTTCGGCCTCTGGGACCCGGCCAAGGGTCTGTACACCCCCTCGCCAACGTACCCACCGACGCCCGTGGACACGAACGGCTTCTCCAAGCCGCCCGCGAAGGACACCAGCCAGGACGACCTCGGCGCGATGCGATACTCGGGCACCGCGGTCCCCTACGGCTTCACCGCGGAATGGAAGAAGAAGCTGAACACCGGCGACGCGAGTGACATCGCCTACGCGGCCGACGGCACGACGACGTACAACTTCTTCGTCACGACGGACTCCGACGGGGGCGGCAGCAGCGGCGGGGCGATCGACCACAG
>JBBSVS010000078.1:0-6050 GCA_038046665.1 Thermoplasmatota archaeon | reverse complement strand
GCGTCCAGCTCCCCGTCCTCCCCAGAGGCCGCGGTCTGCTTGAGGAGAGGCAGCTCCATGGCCTCCGCCTGGAGCGCGGTGAGATGGAGGTTGGGCACGTGGAACATCATGGACTCCGGGTCCGCGGGGCGGATCGTGATCAGCGGGCCGATCTCCCAGCCTCGCTGCATGGCCACATAGGCCGCGTAGGTGGAGTCCTTTCCCCCGGAGAAGAGGCACGCGACGCGCACGCGGCGCGCAATCCCGTGGTACCGCTAAAGGATTTGCGCAGGCCTCCCGCGCGTCCGCCTGTGCACGTTAACCTCAAGTGAGGTTAACTGGGGGAATCCCGAACCATTTATCCGGGCCCGGACGATTCCGAAGGCGTGCGCCTGGACGAGTGGACCTCCGAGGAGTTCGCGCAGAACGTCGGGCCCGACACGGTCGTGCTCCTTCCTATCGGCTCCGTGGAGAAACACGGACGACATCTCCCGCTGGGGTCGGACATGATCCAGCCTCTCCAGGTCCTCGAGGAGGTCTGCAAGCGCACCGGCGCGGTCCTCGCGCCGCCAATCCCCTACGGCGTGATCACGACAACGCGGGCCTATCCCGGTGGCGTCGGCGTGTCCTTCGACTCCTTGCGGGCCTTCGTGCGGGATGTGCTGCGGGACCTCGTGCGGAACGGCGCCCACCGCGTGATGGTCGTCAGCGGCCACGCGGCCCACGACCACATGGCGGCCCTGAGGGCCGCAACTCAGGACGTCGTCGACGAGGGTGCTCTGAAGGCCACGGTTCTCTCGGACTACGACATCATCTACGACCAGAAGGACCTCCCGCAGAACGAGGGGCACGCGGGGATGATCGAGACCTCCCGCCTTCTCGTCCATCGACCCGACCTCGTGAAGGGCCGCAGCCCGCCCTCCGCGAACCGCATCCCGTCCTACGCGGTCCTCCCAGATGCGCGGCCCTACTGGGACGGCGTCACGGGCGACTCCTCGAAGGCCACGAAGGAGTACGGCGAGAAGCTCGACCGCCTCGTCGTGGACGAGCTCGTGAACCTCGTCGAGGAACTCAAGAGGAGGCCCTGACGTGATCGAGCCGGAGGACAAGAAGAAGCGGGCCGCCGAAGCCTCCCTGAAGTTCGTGAAGGACGGCATGGTCCTCGGCCTCGGGACCGGCTCGACCTCACGCCACGTCCTCGAAGGCCTCAGCCGGAGGATCGCGGAAGGCTGGCACCTCCAGGGCGTGCCCACGTCCCTCGCGACCGCGGAGGCGGCGAAGATGCTCGGGATCCCTCTGACCTCCCTCGAGGAGCACCCGCGGCTCGACCTGGCCATCGACGGGGCAGACGAGGTGGACCCGAAGCTCGATTTGATCAAGGGCATGGGCGGCGCCCTGTTCCGCGAGAAAATCGTGGCCGCGGCCTCGAAGAAGTTCGTCGTCGTGGTCGATGATTCCAAGGTCGTTCGCCGCCTCGGCACGAAGACGCCCGTGCCCGTCGAGGTCCACCCCTTCGGCTGGCGGACCGTGAAGGCCTCCTTGGAGGACCTCGGGGCCCGCGTGGAGGTGCGCACGCGGGACGGCCAGACGTTCCGCACGGACAACGGGAACCACATCCTCGACGCGCGGTTCGGTCCGATCAAGTCCCCCGCCACGTTGGCCCGCGATCTCGACGCGATTCCGGGCACCGTGGGCCACGGCCTCTTCATGGGAATGGCGGACGTGGTCCTCGTCGGCAATGAAAAGGGAGTCCGCACCCTCCGCGCTACGCGAAGGTCTTGAGCTTCTTGCGGTTCGCCTCGATGAGGTCCAGCTTCGCCTGTTCCTCGCGGTCCAGCTGGCCGAGGATCTCGGACCACGGATAGGCCAGGCGGTATGCGTGCACGGGCCGGCCCTTGCCCTCCTTCTTGATGTCCCGCTTCTCGACCCACTTCCTGCGGCGCAGCTCCTGCATGGCGATGCTGACCTCCGGCTGCCTCAGGCCGGTGGCCTTCTCGATCTCCACGGACGTGGTCTCGTCCCGCTTCGACAGGAACACGAGAGTCTTCGCGACGTTCTTCGACAGGCCGGTCTCGATGAGCAGGTCCACGAGGGTCTCGTCCCGACGGCTGAGGCGGACTTCCCTGCTCATTTAATCTCCTCCCCAATTATTAATTGGGCAATATATAATTATTGTCCTATCCGTGTCTATTCCGCGGACCGTGGGCCGTCGGAACGTCCGTCGGTCGCGTCCGCGCGGCCCGAAAATCGGGCTCGCTCGTAACCCTTTAATAGCAGTTCCTCTCTGTATTGACGCCTGGTTCGCTCTCCATGAAGATGCCCCAGTTAATCCGCGGCTACTGCCCCTTCTGCCACAAGCACGTGGAGCTGGAAGTGGAGCGGGTAAAGAACCGCCCGCGGTCCGAGCTCCGGGCCGGGCAGAGGCGCTTCCGCCGCGTCACGGCGGGGTACGGGGGCTTCCCCCGGCCCAAGCCCGAGGGGCGGGAGAAGCCGACGAAACGCATCCATCTCCGCTACCGGTGCAAGGTGTGCAAGAAGGCCCACCAGCGACGGGGCATCCGCGCCAAGAAGTTCGAACTCGTCGAGGTGCACAAGTGATCCCGAAGCCCGCGAGCCAGTTCCTCAGGGTCAAGTGCGAGGATTGCGGCAACGAGCAGATTGTCTTCGACCGAGCCGCGAGCGTGGTCCTCTGCCAGGTGTGCGGGACGACCCTCGCGAAGCCGACGGGCGGGAAGGCCGCGATCCGAGGCGAGGTCCTGGGGGTCCTCGAGTAGATGGCCGAGCGCGGCTACGATTGGCCGGAAGAGGGCGAGCTCGTCGTCTGCTCCGTATCCAACGTGAAGAACTTCGGGGCCTTCGTCACCCTGGACGAGTACGAGAAGAAGGAGGGTTTCATCCACATCGCCGAGGTCTCCTCGGGGTGGATCAAGTACATCCGCGACTACGTCCGCGAGGGGCAGAAGGTCGTCTGCAAGGTCCTCCGCGTGGACCGGGAGAAGGGGCACATCGACCTCTCCCTCAAGGCGGTCAACGAGCACCAGCGCCGCGAGAAGATCCAGGAGTGGAAGAACGAGTCGAAGGCGGAGAACCTCCTGGGGATCGTGGCCCAGCGCCTGGGCAAGGACGTGAAGGCGTGCTGGGACGAGTTCGGCTACGACCTCCTCGACTCCTTCGGCACGCTGTACCGGGCCTTCGAGGAGTGCGTCATGGACGAGAAGGCCCTCGAGGACGAGGGCTTCAAGGGCCCCTGGGCCAAGGTCTTCGTCGAGGTGGCGCGGGAGAACATCGTGCCGCCTTACGTGACGATCGACGGCTTCCTCGAGGCCACGGACTACGCGCCCGACGGCGCGGTCCACCTGAAGGACGCCCTCCTCAAGGCCGCGAAGGAGGACGAGACGATCACGGTCAAGGTCCAGTACATCGGGGCGCCGAGGTACCGCCTCGTCGTCCGCGCGCCCGATTACAAGACCGCGGAGGACGAGATCCACAAGGCCGCGAACCGCGTCCTCAAGGTCCTCGAGTCCAAGGGCGGCGAGGGCAAGTTCCACCGCAAGGACTGAGGTGTCCGCCATGCGTTCCCTCTTGAAGAAGTGCCTCGCCTGCGGGCGGTACACCCTGCAGGATGCGTGCCCGTCCTGCGGCGGGAGGGCGGGCAACCCGATGCCGCCACGGTATTCGCCGGAGGACCGCTACGGCGTCTACCGTCGCCGGCTGAAGCGGGAAGGGGTGAGTCCATGGAAAACATCGTGATCCGGTATCTGGAGCAGCCGAAGCTCGAGGACCCCATCTTCGTCGAGGGTCTCCCCGGGATCGGGAACGTCGGCAAGCTGGCGGCGGAGCACATGAAGGACGAGCTCAAGGCGGTCAAGTTCGCGGAGATCTTCTCCAAGTACTTCCCGCCCCAGGTCCTCGTCCAGGACGACGGCCAGGTCAAGCTCGTGAACAACGAGATGCACTATGTCAAGAGGGGCAAGGGCAAGGACATCATCTTCCTCACGGGGGACTACCAGGGCCTCACCCCGGAGGGGCAGTACGAGCTCAGCGACTTCATCCTCAAGGAGATCAAGAGGTTCGGCGTCCGTCGGATCTTCACCCTCGGCGGGTACGGCCTGGGCCGCATGGTCACGAAGCCCCGCGTCCTCGGGGCCGCCTCGGACGTGGATCTCGTCAAGGAGATGGAGAAGCACGGCGTGGTCTTCTCCCGCGGGGAACCGGGCGCGGGCATCGTCGGCGCGAGCGGGCTTCTCCTCGGCCTCGGCCGCCTCTACGACATGCACGCGGTCTGCCTGATGGGCGAGACGAGCGGCTACTTCGTCGACCCGAAGAGCGCCCAGGCCGTGCTCGAGGTGCTCACGAAGGTCCTCGACGTGGAGATCTCCTTCACGGAACTGGAGAGCAAGGCGAAGCAGATCGACCAGATCACCTCGAAGCTACGGGACATCGAGGCGATGCCGGAGACCCCGCAGACGAAGGAAGACCTGGGGTATATCGGGTAAGGCCGAAACCTTCTAAGCCTCGGTCGGGGGATACTGTCCTTCACAGGGATGGGCGACGACGCGCTGAAGAAGGCCTTCCTCAAGGGTTACGAGGAAGGCCTCAAAGCCGCATGGCGGGAGATCGGGGTGCTCACCACGCGCGGGTACTCGTCCACCGAGCTCAGCGTGATGGCCAAGTCCAAGATGGCCGTCCTGTACCGCGATGTGGAGGCCATGGGGGCCCGCCTCGCCGAGGAAGGCGGCGGCCAGGTCGACGTGAAGCCGGTCGAGCACGAGGTCGGCGGCCGCGGGGCCTACCTGGTCCGGGAGCCCAAGGCGGACCGCATCTTCGAGATCTTCGTGGACATGGTCAAGGCGGGTGCGCGGGGCCTGTGCATCACCCGCATCCACCCGGACGAGCTGCGGGCCCGCCCCGGCTATGCCGACGTCGGGTTCATCTGGCTCTCCAAGAGTCCGGGCAAGAAGGAGAAAGGCGTGGCCGTCGCCGAGCCCACGGACCTCGTCGAGATCGCCTCCGCGATCTCCGAGTTCGCGGCGGATGGCGGGGATGCGGCGGTCCTGCTGGAGGGCTTGGAGTACATGATCAGCCAGAACGGCTTCGCCTCCGTCCTGCGGTTCCTCCAGAAGGTCAACGAGAACATCGTGCTGAGCAAGTCCCACCTCCTCATCTCCGCGAACCCCGCGGCCATGAAGGAGCAGGAGTACAAGCTCCTCGCCCGCGAAGTGGCGGGGGAGATTTGAGTCGGGTCAGCGCTCGCTCAGGGGCATTACCGCCCCCTTGATCGTCCGCCAATTCAACGTGCCGTCGTCCCTCATCAGCGAAAGGAGCACGATGACCGTGAGGACTTCGACGAGCTTCGAGACCACGGTCAGGGAATACAGGTCCTCGATTGTGCTCAGGGGCCAGATGGGCACGAAGAGGGCGAGGGCGAGCAGGCCGAGGAGGAACGCGGGCCAGGCGAGGATGTACGGGTCGTACCGCGGCGGGAGCTGCGAGATGATCAGCCCGAAGGTGAACTGGGCCGGCGCGAGGACGGCGAAGTACAACGCTTCGATGGCGGACTCGTTCAAGTGGTCGTTGAAGGCGTAGAGGTGGAAGGCTCCGTCCGCGAAGAAGAGGAGGGAGACGAAGTATCGTTTCGCGAACTTGGAGTCGTTGAGGAGTCGCCAAGGCTGTTCGTACGCGGTCCCTCCTGCGACGAAGAGGAGGCCGAAGAACGTGAACCAGATGCGGGAGAGGATATCTCCGGCGCCGTGCTGCCCGGCACCCAGCTCACCATTGAGCGCGCCGATGAGATCGGAGACCCAGCCGAGGAGGACGATCAGGAGGCCGGAGATGAGGAAGACGGTCTCCGTGGTCCACCGGATCTTCCAACGCATCGGGGAGCGGAAGCGAGGGCGGCCCAAGAAGTTTCCGTTCCCGCGCCGCGTCTCCAAAAGCATTTATGGGCCCCGGAGCTAACCCGCCCTCCGCGCTCCCGTAGTCTAGTCCGGTCAAGGATGCTAGCCTTTCGAGCTGGTGACGCGGGTTCAAATCCCGCCGGGAGCACTAAACCAAGGGTTCAAATCCCTCTA
>JBBSVS010000077.1:0-6006 GCA_038046665.1 Thermoplasmatota archaeon | reverse complement strand
CGCGCGGGCCGCGTAGGGGGCCATGGCCTCCCCGATCGTCCGCAGGAGGGCCGGGCGGGTGATCGCCTTCTTGATGTCGACGTAATACGAGGACGTCTTGCCGGAGGCGAGGGTGAAGGTCCCGAAGGCGAGGGCGCCGCAGGCCTTGAGGTCTGCGAGGAACTTCGACCGGTCGAACTCACCAGGGCTCATGCTTCTTCCCCATATTGTACCCGAGGATGTTCACGGCCCGATGCAGGGCCGGTGTAATAACGATGATGGCCAGGAGGCCGTACAGGGCGTCTCCGGAGAAGAATCGCGGGACCGACCATCCCGACACGAGGAGGCTGAGGACGAGCCCGCCGACGACGAAATCGTACTGGTCCAATCCGGGAGTCCTGGCGCCCCGAAGCCTGTGCATCCGTCGCTTGAAGAACGCGCCGATGAGGTCGCCGAGGAGCGCGCCGAAGGCGAGGACCGCAGACACGCCAAAGGCCTCGAGAGGCGAGCCGAAAGACCACGGGGATTTCGGCGCGAGGAGGACGAAAGGGAGAGCGAGCAGGAGGCCGAAGAGGGCGCCGGACAGGGTCCCGCCGACGAGTCCGCGCCACGTCTTCCCGTCGCCGAAGAGCCGCTCGCCGTCCCGCAGGGCGTGCCCGAAGTCCATGGGCGTCCCGCCGCCCCAGACCACGGCCATGGGGTTCGCCACGAAGGCGGGGAGGAAGAACCAGAGGGCCTGGGGAATCGCCTCGAGGGCCATCGCCGCGGCGAAGGGGATGGCCCCATATAAGCCACCACCCCGAGCGGGGAAACGTGGTCCGGCTCCTACCTCTGTTCTGAGGTAAGTGCGCATCTCGCAGGCCCGCGTCCCCACGGCCTAGGTGAACTTCTCGAGCCTCGCGATTCGCGACGCGAGCTCGGCCTCGACCCTGCGGTAGTAGCCGAGGATCTTCCTCTGCGCCTCCTGGCGCGTGCGCGGCTGGCGGGCGGGCCCGACGTAGTCCTCCCGCCGCCGGCTGCGCCCTCCCTCCCGCTCATAGTGCCAGAAGTAGAGGTATTCGCTGCCCTCGATCACCCGCAAGCGCAGACCACAGCCCACCTGCATGACCGCACCGCCCGGACTTACCTCTACATAGAGGTAAGTCGCGCCACCCCATCCGTCTTTCCCCCGGATGGGCGAAAGTAATCCCCTGTCGGTCGGGCGTATTTTCGGGACTGATAATTTACGCACCACCCCTTTATAGCGAGAGACGGCTCGATGCCGTGTCGGTTCCATGGATCGCGTCCAGACCCACGTGCAGGGCTTCGACGAGGCCCTGGGCGGTGGCATCCCCCGCGGGTCCGTCGTCCTCGTCGCGGGCACGCCGGGCACGATGAAGACGGCCCTCACCTTCTCGATCCTCTACGAGAACGTCAAGGCCGGATCCCGCGCCCTGTACATCTCCCTGGAGGAGAGCCAGGAGGAGCTGCGCGGCGCGATGACGGATCTGGGCATGACCGGCCTGGACGACATGGAGCTCTACGTCCTGGACATCGGGCGCATCCGCCTCGAGCACAAGGAGGAGGAGCTCTCGAAGAACTGGCTCGACGTGCTCCAGAAGTACATCGAGCAGCGCGTGCGGGTGAATCACTTCGACCTGATCGCCGTGGACAGCCTCGAGGCCCTGTACAGCCTGAGCCGGCTTGAGAACCCGCGGCGGGACCTGTTCCACTTCTTCGGCTTCCTGCGCTCCCTCGACGCCACGGCCTTCCTGATCAGCGAGATGCCCTCCGGGGCCGAGGCCCACTACGGCCGCTACGACGAGGAGTTCCTGGCCGACGGCATCCTGCACCTCAAGCACGCGCCCATCGGCGAGACGGACGTGCAGCTGCGCATCCGGTGCGTCAAGATGCGCCGCTCGCGGCACGAGCACGGGGATTACGCCCTCGTGCGGTCGGGCGACAAGTTCGCGATCACGCGGCTGATCTCAAAGTGAGGTCTTCTGCAGGAGCTTGAGGAGGGCGTCCGCGTAGCGCGACGCCAGGGCGTCGTTGCCGAAGGTCCGTGTCGCCGCGGCCTTGTTCTCCTCGATCGCCTCGACGGTCTTCGTGAGGACCGAGACGACATCCTTCCCCGGGGCGCGTCGGAACAGCGCGGCGATCGCGGTGCCCTCGCCGTTCATCACGACGAGCCGGCCGACGGGGAGGTGCATCACGTAGGTACCCTTGGCCTGCCGCGCGGTCTCCCGGCGGATCGACTCCGCGACGTCGGGTCCGTCCAGGTAGGCCGTCTCCCCGGCCTTCGCGAGCACGGCCTTCCCGCGCTGCAGGATCACGAGGGCGATCACGTTGGACTCGCGGTCCGGCGCGGCCAGGTCGGACCAGAAAGACGCCTGGAGGGAGAGGGCCCGCAGACGTCGGCGGAGGGCGTTGATCGCCTCCCGGTCGCGCGTCTTCGAGAGCTCGCGCAGCTCGAGCTCGACCTCCTTGGCCTCCCGCGGCCCGAGCAGGTGGCGGAAGGTCTGGAACTCCTGGTCCAGGGCGTCCAGCTCCGTCGTCGGGCGGGGGCGCGCGGTCGTCGGCGGCGCAGGGGTTGGGGCGTCGGGGCGGGGGGACAAGCTCGGGATCTCCTGTTCAATCAGATCGACGGCGTCGGCCAGGCTCATGTCGGGGTGGCGCAGCATCGCCTCCATGACCGCGTTGCCATGTCCCTCGAGCTCCCAGCGGAGAAGCTTCAGGGCTGCCTCGTCCCGCTTCGCCATCCCTTCTCGCCGGGAAAAGGACCTCTCGCTACAAAAGCATTCCTTCCTTTGGGACCTTGTCGGACGCTTCGCTATCCCTCGCGATAACGGGGACGCCATTCCTTTATAGCGTGGACTGGGTCGCATCGTGCGATGGACGTCGAGGTCCCCCTCTTCCAGTCCCACGTCGACGGCCTGGACCGGGCCCTGGGGGGCGGGATCCCCAAGGGCAGCACGATCCTCGTGGCCGGCACCCCGGGCACGATGAAGACCTCGCTGATCCTGTGGATGATGCACGAGAACGCCCGCGCGAACGGGACGAAGTCCCTGTACGTGGGCCTGGAACAGGGCGTGGAAAGCCTGAAGGCCGGCGCCGCGCGCATGGGGATGAAGGAGCTCCATGAGTCCCACGTGTACATCCTGGACCTGGCGCAGTTGCGCCGCGGGATGGAGCGGACCGAGGCGTCCAAGGACTGGATCACGATCCTCCTGGAGATCATCAAGGAGGCCGTGAGCTCCAGCGGCTACGAGGTCCTCGCCCTCGACAGCCTCGAGGCCCTCTACGCCCTCACGGAGATGAAGGCGCCGCGGCGGGAGATGTTCCACTTCCTGGCCGCCCTGCGGGAGCTCGGCCTCACGACCTTCCTCATCGCCGAGACTCCGTTCGGCTCGACGCGCCTCGCCCAGTGGGGGGAGGACTTCCTGGCCGACGGCATCCTGAACCTCCGGCAGGTCGAGGTCGGGGAGACGGAGGTCCAGCTGCGCCTGCGCTGCGTGAAGATGCGCTGGATGAACCACGACCACAGCGCCTTCGCCCTGAACCACGACGGCGAGAAGTTCTTCGTGACCCACATCATCTCGAAGAAGAAGTGAACGGCGGCGAGGGGCTCGCCCCGCCGCATGCGCGGCCTTACTGCGGGTTGATCGGCGGAGCGGGACCGCTCGGGGGCGGGCTCGCGGGCGGCATCGGTGGCGGCGGCGGGTTCCACGAGGGCGGGGCCACCGGGGCCATCGGAGGCGCGGGGGTCGGGGCCGGGATCTCGCCGCGGCTGATCCGCGACCACGCGAGGTAGTCCGCGGCCGCGAAGAGGGCGATAGGGATCACGCCCAGGAGCTGAAGGGTGCCCTGTAACCCCACGAGGCGATTGTAGTCACCCGTGACGAGGATGGAGCTCAGCTGCGGACCGATGATCGCGTAGATCGCGACGCTCAGAGCCAAGTTCGCCCCGTATGCCGCCCACAAGAGGATCCGGCCCGTCTGGTTCTGGAGGGCGTAGGTGAACAAGAGCTCTGCAATCCCGATGATCGCCGCAATTACCATGCCACCAATGAGGGCCGCACTCAGTGCGGAGACGAGGGCGGCCATCTGAGGCACCCCACCTGGACCGAGCAACCCGGAGAGACTCGAAAGCACCGCAATGATCACGACGACAACCGCGACGACGATCCCGATGAAGAACATCACGATGGAAATGATCACATTCCTCGAGTGCGTGGGGCCGAAGGCCTTGCGCCCCAGGATCCCGAGGATCGCGCCGACCAAGAGGAGGATGTAGCCGATGATCAGGATGATCGGAATCCAGGACAAGAGGGTCCCGATGAGGAGGAGGAAGATCCCCGTCTTCGTGCGGTCGAGCTGCTTCGTCCGCTCGTAGGCCCACGGGCTGCCGCCGTAGCCGTATGCCGGCATGGGCTGCGCCCCGTAGGGCGGCGCATAGGCCGGCGGCGCTCCCGGGGGCGGGGCCGCGCCGGTCAGGGGGCTGCCGCAATTCGAGCAGAACGCAAATCCCGGCTGGTTCGAGAAGCCACACTTCGGGCAGACAGAAGAGGTCGCCAGTCCAAACCCTCCGGCCGTTGGAACGCGCGAGGCGGGAAATAGCTTTCGGGAGGGCGCCCAAGGCTTATCTGGCCCGGTCCCGCTGATGCGAAGCGATGGTCACGCCCGGCGGCATCGACCGTTGGATCTCCTTCGAGCTGGGCCGGCTCAATGCCGGGCTCGTCGTCGAGAAGAAGAGCCTCGCCGCGCTCCGCTCCGAGTCGCGGCCCGCGTGTCGGACACGGGAGGGCGGGGAGCACGTCTTCGACCGCGCGGCCCTCGACCGCCTCGCCGCGGTCTTGAGCCTGGAGGAGCAGGCGAGCCTGCGCCTGCCCATCACCCTGTTCGTCGCGGGAGACCTGGAGGACAGCGCCTACCTGGCGGAGGAGCTGGCCGCGAAGGCCCTGCAGGCCCTGGAGAACTTCGGCACGGCGTTCCCCTATCGAGACGGGAGGATGTACCTGCCGCACTCCCTCGCCGTGGACCTCGTGCGTCACAGCGGCGGCACCGTGCAGCTCGCCTTCGGATGACCCGAGGCGAGGTCACTTGGGCTCTTCCGCGGGCTTCTCGCGGCGGGCCGCCCAGAAGTCTTCGTTCATCTCGTCGTAGATGGACTGGTCGCCCCGGGCCTCTTCCTTGGCCCGCTGGGCCTCCACGAGCTCGTGGATGCGGTCCTTCCGGAACATCCAGTAGTGGATCCGCCACTCCCGGCCGTCGTAGAGGGTCGTCTCCTCCCGCTCCGTCGTGAGAATCCCGGAGTCCTCGAGCATGTAGAATGCGTCCCGGTCCTCGGGCTCGAGCACGTTGTCGATAATCCGCTCGGAGTAACCGAAGAAGTTCAGGACGTGCTGGGCCATCGCCCGCGCCTCCTCGTCCTTCATCCCTGTGCGGTCAATCGAATTCCGGATCGCCCGCGTCAAATCCTCCACCGTCAGGGTCGCCATCGCTCCCTGGTCGGTCTTCGTCCGCATCGCCATGGGGGTTCGCCAACAGTTGAGGGCTTGACTCCTTCATTGGCGGCTGGCTCTATTTATAGGTTCCGTGGGACTCGTCCGGCATGATTCCCAGGTCCAAAAACGATGGAGTGAGAAACGGAAAGACTAAGCCGAGCACGCCGCAATATCTTCTGCTTGACCGCAGTCGTGGGGCGAACGGGTGGGGCGGAGGACACTCGGGGAACGAGATCGATGACCCGATACGACGAGCGTCTCCTCGAGGAAATCGAGGCCCTGAAGTCCCATATTCGACAGCTCGAGTCCCGCGTCGACTCCCTCACGGGCCGCGGGAAGCCCGGCGAGGATCGGATCCGCACCGCGATCGAGGGGTTCGACGAGGCGCTCGAGGGCGGAATCCCGAAGGGGCACGTCGTGATCGTTGGCGGCCCGAGCGGGACGATGAAGACGTCCCTCGCGCTAAACCTGCTCCACGTGAACCGGTCCCGAGGTGTGCCGGGCGTCTACGAGTCCCTCGAGGAGGCACGGGACTCCCTGC
>JBBSVS010000076.1:0-2713 GCA_038046665.1 Thermoplasmatota archaeon | reverse complement strand
GTGCGGGGGATGGGATTTCCCGCCTCGCGCGGACGCGCGGGGCCTTTGAACCCATGGACTCCTGCGAGACCGGATCTTAAGTCCGGCGCCGTTGCCCTAGCTTGGCTACCCCCGCACGCGCGCCATCGGGGGTGTGGTATAATGGCTTTGGGGTGAGGTCGCCGTCCGAGAACTTTCGCGGTCCGTTACCACGGGACGGTGGTAACTCGATGGACCTTCCGACGCGAGGCCCGCGAGTCTTTATTACGCGCGGAGGGGCTCTCCCTGTCGCATGGGTCGTCTCGACGGTAAGGTCGTCCTCATCACCGGCGGCAGCGGCGGGATTGGACGGGTGACCGCGGTGGAGCTCGCCCGCGAGGGGGCAGACGTCTCGGTCCAGTATCTCCGCGGGAAGGCCGGGGCGGAGGCGACCGTGAAGCGGGCTCGAGGCCTGGGCCGCAAGGCCGCAGCCCTCGAAGGCGACGTCTCCGACCCTGTGTCGTGCCGCCGCCTCGTGAGTTCGACCGTCCAAGTGCTCGGCCGCGTGGACGTCCTCGTGTGCATGGCGGGCCACCCCTTCCGGCGGGAGGAGTGGTTCAGGGAATTCACGGAGCTCGGGCCCGAGGAGATCCGCAAACCGCTTGACGTGGACCTGCTCGGCTCGGTCTACATGGCCCAGGCCGCGATTCCGGACATGGTGACGCGGGGGCACGGGAGCGTCATCCTCATCGGATCGACGCCGGCGATCACGGGCGACGTGGTGGGCATCCCCTACCTCGTCGCGAAGGCGGGCCTCCTCGCCCTCACGCGGGCCCTCTCCCAGGTCTATGGCCCAAAGGGTGTGCGCGTGAACGCCCTCGCCCTTGGTAGCATCGCGTCCGAGGCCATGGACGCCCTTTCCCAGGAAGAGAAGGAGATGCTCGCCGCGGAACCCGCCCTGAAGCGGTGGGGGAAGCCCGAGGAGGTGGCCCGCACGATCGCCTTCCTCGCCTCGGACGACTCGTCCTACGTGACCGGGCAGACGATCGTCGTGGACGGCGGATACGCCCTGCGTTGATCACCCGTCTCACGGCGCGGGGAGCTTCGCCCCTTCGATCAGGAAGGTCGTGCGCTCGCCGCAGTTGTGGCAGCTCACGAGCAGCTGCGCGCGGTCCGGCTGGAATTGTTCCCGCACGATCCAATGGCAGCGTCCGCAGATGCACTGCAGCCGTACCTCTTCACCCTGTCCCGGGACCGTCAGGAAGAGCCCGTCCTCCGCGGTCCGCCAGCTCAGGAGGACGAGTCCTCCGGCGGCATCGAGGCGCACGTCGCGGACCATCGCTCGTCTCCGCGCCTCCATGGGTGGCCGGGCTCTTACGTTTTGGCCCGAGCCGCCGGGTACGTGACCCGCGCGCCGTGGACCTTCGCGAAGGCGGTGAGGGCGTGGTCCTGGACCTTGCTCCGCGCGAGGATGTGCACCACGCGGGCACCGCGGGCCACGAGGGCGTCGGAGAGCAGGGTGCGGTGGCATTTCCAGGGCACGGCCTCCGCGCACATGGAGACGGTCCGCTGGGATTTCCCGCTCTCGAGGAGACGGTCCAGGGCCGCCTCGAATTCCTTCGTCTGCATGTAGTCTGCATAGCCGCGGAACCCCGTGTTGCGCCATCCGAGGTTCTTCGAGTCCGGGAGGGCCTTGCGGTAGCCGCCCAGGTCCACCATGTGCTCGTAGGCGAGGCCGGCGGTCCTCAAATTCGTCTCCAGGGGCCCTTGGTTGGCCCAGGGCACGTGTCGAGACGACGGGAAGTGCCGCACGTCCACGAGGCGTTCGATGCGATTTTCTTGCAGGAGGGCCAGGAACTCGTCCCACGTCCGGGTGGAGTGGCCGAGGGTCCAGATCGTTACCGCAGGCGAGCCGAACACGCGAACGCACCGAGGATGGCGCGGTCCACCATCAAGCTACGGCCGGTTCAGCGGTACGCCTGGCAGCGCGTGCAATACCAGCGCCCGTACTGGGCGACCCACGTCAGGGGGCTGCCGCAAACGGGGCATGCGGGCGGTGTGTAGGCGCCCGGAGTGGGCTGCACCGGGGCCGCGGGCGGTTGCGGCGCATACGCGTACGGCGCGGGTGCCGGGGCGTAGTACATGGGCTGGCTCGGGTGCACGGCGAGGAGGATGACCCCCACGATGAGCAGGACAATCCCTAGCCCGCAGATGGGCCAGAAGAAGATGCCGACCGCCATCAACACGACACCCAGAACGATCAGGACGATTCCCGCCTCATTCTCCGGCATGGAAGCACGACCTCCGCGGCATCGTCTAGGGTACATAAATACGTCGCGGCAGGCCGCCACTCTAAATCCTCGTCGTGGCGGGGCCACATCACGATGCTGAGGATGATGAAGAGGACCCCGATCCCACAGACCGGGGTCGAGACGAAGAAGCCGATGACCATGAGGAGAGCACCCGTGCCGATGAGCACGCTGCGGGTTTCCGCCATCCGATGCCCTCCGCGGGGCCATGGGCCTCCCGGAACTAACAAGCCGCCGTGGGCAGGTCCTGGCCGCGTCTAGCGTGGACGGGTAGCCCATGAACCTGAGCCGCTTCCCCGCCAAGGTTTCGGTAGACCCAAAATCCGCGCGTCCTCTCCGGAAGGATTATAGATTCCATTTTAGATACCTTGAACAGCGGGGGGAAGCGTCTGCAACCGCACGCATTCGAGTATATCCGCGCTTCGACGGTGTCCCAGGCGGTCGAT
>JBBSVS010000075.1:0-1036 GCA_038046665.1 Thermoplasmatota archaeon | reverse complement strand
CCGGACGGCAGAGTCGGTGATTTCCTCGCTCACCAGCACCATCGGCCTGAGGTGGAGCCGGACCAGTTTTTCCACGTAGGGGAGCTTGTCCATCGGGAGGCGGAGCCGGCGGAACACCGATTTCATCATGTGCGCCCCGAGGTCCTCGTGGCCGTGGAAGGTCCACCCGATTCCTTCCTTGAACGCCTTCGTCCGGGGCTTGGCGATGTCGTGCACCAGCGCGGCGAAGCGGAGCCAGACGTCGTCGGTCGTCTCGCAGATGTTGTCCACCACCTTCAGCGTATGGAGGAAGACGTCCTTGTGGTGGTAGTCCTTCCTCTGTTCGACCCCCACCATGTCGGAGAGCTCGGGGAACACGTGTTTGGTCAGGCCGGTCTTCTGGAGGAGCGAGAGGCCGACGGAGGGTTTCGGCGACGAGAGGATCTTCATGAACTCGTCGGTGATCCGCTCGCGGGAAACGATCGCCAGGCGGTCGGCCATCTCGCCGATGGCGGTGAGCGCCTCCGGCTGGATGCGGAATTGCAGCTGCGCGGCGAACCGCAGCGCCCGCATCATCCGCAGCGGATCGTCGTCGAACGTCTTCCGGGGCTCGAGGGGGGTCCGGAGGAGTCCCGCGGCGAGGTCGGCCTGGCCGTCGAACGGATCGACGATCTCTCCGAACCGGCCGGCATTGAGCGACGCCGCGATGGCGTTCACCGTGAAGTCGCGCCGCGACAGGTCGGCGGAGAGCGCCGCCCTTTTCACCTCGGGTTTCCGGGAATCCTTCGAATAGCTCTCCTCCCTCGCGGCGACGAATTCGATCTTCCCCTCGCCGTACGGCACCATGGCCGTGCCGAACTTCTCGAAGACCACGACCGAGCGCACCCCGAGGGCCTCCGCCGCCTCGCGGGCGAAGGCGACCCCGTCCCCGATCACGGTGACGTCGGTGTCCTTCACCTCGCGCCCGAGGAGAAGATCGCGCACGTACCCGCCGACGACGTAGACCTCGGTGCCGAGACGGTCCGCGACGGCCCCGACGGTCCCGAGCGACGCATTC
>JBBSVS010000074.1:1088-6769 GCA_038046665.1 Thermoplasmatota archaeon | reverse complement strand
ATCAGGCCCGAGCACGAAGGCGTGCTCTTCGCCTGAGGCGTCCAGGCCGTCGATGACAACGAACCCAGCGATGTTCTTGAGGATGACGCCATCCCGGAACTTGATGTCGAACCGACGGTAGATCGCATTCAGTGCATCGTCCGCCTGGTCCGGCGTGATGCTCTTCAGGTTCGCACCGAGAAGCTTCCCCGTGGTCCGCAGCTCGCGGAACAGGGATGCCCGCTCGGAGCCCACCGCGCTCTCGAAGGCTCGGAAGCGCTTCTCCATGTCCGCCTCGTGGCTCCTGAGGAACGCCCGGCCCTTGGGCATGATCCGGTAGGTCTTGCGCCTCTCCGCGCCATTCACGGCGACGTAGCCTTCTCGGAGCAGGGAGCGCAGAGCGGGGTAGATCGCACCCGCGCTGGGCTTGTAAAACCCCTGAAACCGCTCCTCGAGGACTTTCATGACTTCGTAGCCGTGCATGGGTTGGTCCTCCAAGGTGCGCAGGAGGAGAATCCGGAACCTCCCTCTCGCCAGGAAGGGGAATGTCGGTGCAACTAGGGCGCCGCGGTCCATAGCCATATCGATATATCGCGATATATTTGAACCTTTAGATTTCCCGAAGCGGTCGTCTCGGGATGTTCCGGTCATCGGCCGGCTCAGCACCCACCCCTCCGTCGGGCGCCCGGCTGGATGATCCCACCCTTTCCTGCCCTTTTTTGGTAAAGGCTTTTATCCGCTGTTCGCGATGTCCCGTGCGCCTTTCTATCAGGGGAAGCCAGTCGTAAGTTTGCCTAAGGGGGAAGCGGTCGATGATACCACCACAGTTCGAGTACTACGCGCCTGTTTCAGTGGATGACGCCATTCAGCTCTTGGATCGGTTCGGCGGGGATGCAAAGGTCCTCGCCGGGGGCCAAAGTCTGCTCCCCGTGATGAAGTTGCGGCTCGCGGAGCCGAGAGCGCTCGTGGACATCAACCGGATTCCGAACCTTTCTTACATCCGGGAGGAAGGCGACCACCTGAAGATCGGGACCCTCACCCGGACGAACGACCTCAACGACTCCGAACTGATCCGCGCGCGGTATCCCATCTTCTCCGATGCCGCATCGGTCATCGCCGATCCCTTGGTGCGGAACATGGGGACGGTCGGGGGCAACGTGTCCCACGGGGACCCTGCGAACGACCTCCCTGCCTGCATGCTCGCCCTCGGAGCGGTTTTCCTCGCGAAGGGGCCCAAAGGGACGCGGACGATTCCCGCAGAGGAGTTCTATGTGGACACCTTCACCACGGCCCTCGAGCCGAACGAGATCATGGTCGAGATCCAGGTCCCGAAAGCTCGCATGGGACAAGGGACCGCCTATGTGAAGCTCGAGAAGCGGGCGGGCGACTTCCCCATCGTGGGGGTGGCCGCCTCCCTCCTCGAGGCGAAAGGCAAGGTCGAGGGGGCGGGGATCGGGTTGACCGCGGTCGGACCCACCGTCCTCAAGGCCAGGGAAGCGGAGGCCGGCTTGGTAGGGCGCGCCCCGGACGAGGCCGCCTTCCGTGGCGCAGCCGATCTGGCTCGCAGTGCGTCCCACCCGGTGTCGGATCTCCGCGGTCCGGCCGAGTACAAGAAGGCCATGGTGGCCGTCCTCACGGTGCGGGCACTGCGTCGGGCTCACGAGCGGGCCCGCGGGGGTGCCTGAGATGGCCCTCGCCGAGTCCCCCATGGAAGCCGACGAGGAGGTCCGGGTCGCGCCCCTCTACAAGGTCACCGCCAAGGTGAACGGGTCTCCGAGGACCGCCGACGTCGAGGCCCGCACGCTCCTCGTCCACTTCCTTCGCGAGAACCTGGGCCTCACGGGCACGCACATCGGGTGCGACACGACCAACTGCGGGGCCTGCGCGGTCCTCCTCGACGGAAAGGCGGTCAAGTCGTGTACGATCCTCGCGGTCCAGGCGGACGGCCGGGACGTGATGACAGTGGAAGGACTTGAGAAGGACGGCAAGCTCCACCCGGTCCAGGAGGGCTTCCATGAGGAGCATGGGCTCCAGTGCGGATTCTGCACCCCGGGGATGATGATGACCTCGGTGGCCTTCCTATCGAAGCACTCGAACCCGACGGAAGGGGACATCCGCCACGCGATCGCGGGAAACCTATGCCGCTGCACGGGCTATATGAACATCGTCAAGTCGGTCCAGTACGCCGCGCGCAAGATGCACGGGTCCAATGGAGGTGGCCAGGCATGACCGTCCACGGTGGGATCGGCCAGTCGATGAAGCGGAAGGAGGACGCGCGCTTCATTCGCGGCAAAGGCAACTACGTGGACGACGTGAAGATGCCGGGCATGCTCTACTTGGACATCGTCCGGAGTCCCTACGCGCATGCCCGCATCAAGTCTATCAACATCGACAAGGCGCTCAAGGTGCCCGGCGTCCTGGCGGTCATCCGGGGAAAGGACCTGGAGGCCGCGAACCTGTCCTGGATGCCCACCCTCATGTCGGACCGCCAGATGGTCCTGCCCGTGGAGCGGGTCATGTTCCAGGGCCAGGAGGTCGCTGCCGTCGTTGCGGAAAGCCGGTATGCGGCCGCGGACGGCGTCGCGGCGGTCGAGGTCGAGTACGAGCCCCTGCCTGTGGTCGTGGACCCGAGGAAAGCCCTGGAGCCCGGGGCGCCGGTCCTGCGTCCCGATCGCAAGGAACAGTCGAATCACATCTGGCATTGGGAGGTCGGCGACAAGAAAGGTACGGACGAGGCCCTGAAGGACTCCGATGTCGTCGTCTCCGAAGACTTCTACATCCCCCGTATCCACGTATCGTCCATCGAGACGTGCGGGTGCGTCGCCGCGTTCGACGCGATGGGCAAGCTCACGGTCTGGATGACTACCCAGGCGCCGCACGTGATTCGCACGGTCTTCGCCCTCGTGGCCGGTCTCCCGGAGCACAAGATCCGGATCATCTCCCCGGACATCGGGGGCGGCTTCGGTGGCAAGGTGCCCGTGTACCCGGGCTACGTCATCGCGGTCGTCGCGGCCCTCAAGACCGGGCACCCGGTGAAGTGGATCGAGGATCGCTCGGAGAACATCCAATCCGATTCCTTCGCGCGGGACTATCGCATCACGGCAGAGGTCGGAGCCACGAAGGATGGGAAGCTCAAGGCCCTCCGGGTGAAGACGATCGCGGACCATGGTTACACGGACGCGGCCGCGAACCCGTCCAAGTTCCCCGCGGGCCTGTTCCACATCGTGACGGGCTCCTATCCTTTTGAGAAGGCATTCGTCGAGGTCGACGCCGCGTACACGAACAAGCCCCCGGGCGGGATCGCGTACCGGTGCTCCTTCCGCGTCACCGAAGCGGCGTACACAATCGAGCGGATGGTGGACATCCTCGCACACAAGCTCGGGATGGACCCGGCCGAGTTGCGGATGAAGAACTTCATTCCCCCCGCCTCGTTCCCGTACAAATCCGCCCTGGGCTGGACCTACGACAGCGGAGACTATCCGGCGGCCCTGCGCAAGGCGATGGATCTCATCGGCTACGAGGAGCTACGCAAGGAGCAGCAGGAGAAGCGGAAGCGCGGCGAATACATGGGCATCGGCATCTCCAGCTTCACGGAGATCGTCGGCGCGGGGCCCTCCCAAACCTTCGACATCCTAGGCCTGAAGATGTTCGACTCCTGCGAGATCCGGATCCATCCCACGGGCAAGGCGATCGCCCGCTTCGGAACGAAGTCCCAGGGCCAGGGGCATGAGACGACCTACGCCCAGATTCTTGCGGAGGAGCTCGGCCTCTCCGCCGAGGACATCGAGATCGAAGAGGGTGACACGGACACGGCCCCGTACGGCCTGGGCACCTACGCGAGCCGCAGCACGCCGACCGCCGGCGCCGCCGCGGCGATGGCGGCCCGGAAAATCCGGGAGAAGGCGCAGAAGATCGCGGCTCACCTGCTCGAGGCGCGGCCGGACGACGTCGAATGGAAGGACCACAAGTTCGTCGTCAAGGGCAGTCCGGGCAAGTCGAAGACGATGCAGGACGTCGCCTTCGCCGCCTACACGAACCATCCGCAGGGCATGGAAGCGGGCCTGGAGGCCGTCGACTACTACGATCCGCCGAACCTCACCTTCCCCTTTGGGAGCTACATCTGCGTCGTGGACATCGACAAGGAGACGGGCGAGGTCAAGATCCGCCGCTTCGTCGCAGTCGACGACTGCGGGACGATCATCAACCCGATGATCGTGGAGGGCCAAATCCACGGGGCGCTGACGATGGGCTTCGCGGCCTCCATGCTCGAGGAGATCGAGTACGACGAGAACGGGAACATCCAGGGCGGGTCCTTCATGGACTACCTTCTGCCCACGGCGGTCGAGACGCCCCGCTGGGAGACGGCAAAGACCGTCACGCCGTCGCCGCACCACCCTCTCGGAGCCAAAGGCGTTGGCGAGTCGGCCACGGTCGGCTCTCCGGCGGCCATCGTGAACGCGGTCGTGGACGCGCTCTCGCCCCTCGGGGTGACGCACATCGACATCCCCATCACCCCCTGGAAGGTCTGGAAGATCCTCCACGAGAAAGGAGAGGCCTGACACACCGGTCGGTGGCTCCCATGCAGCTCGAAGGAACGTTCGGCCTGCGGTCCCCGCGAGAGAGGGTCTTCGCCTTCTTCCTCGACCCGAAGGACCTCTCCACATGCATCGACGACGAACACACGATCGAGGTCGTGGACGGAGACCACTTCAAGGGCACCGTCAAGTCGGGCGTCGGGTTCATCAAGGGGACCTTCACCTGGTCCGCGGCGGTCGTGGAGCGCGTCACGCCCGAGCGCGCCCGCCTCCGGGTGCACGGGTCCGGGATGGGCAGCGGGTTCGACATCGACGCGACGATTGAAGTGTCCGAGGCGCAAGGCACGGCGACGGTCCGATGGCGGGCCGGTGTGGCCATCAGCGGCCCCATCGCGAGCATGGGCGCGCGCCTCATGGGTGGGACGATTGACAAGAAGACGAGCGCTTTCTTCGAGAACGCCCGGAAGAGGCTCGAGGGCGCGGCGGCAGACCTAGCGGAGGAAAGCGTCCGGACTCTCTAGGAACCGCGCCCGGCAGCCCTCGGAGCAGAAGTAGTACGTCGTGCCCGCATGGAGCGCGGTGAGAGGTGTCTGCGGGTCCACCTCCATCCCGCAGACCACATCGAGGCTCGAGGCCCGCACCGGGCTCGGCGCAGGCTCGGCCCTCAAGGCTTCAACGATGGGAGCGGTCCTGCGAACCTGGGTGATTTCGGCCAGGATGCTGAGGGCGATTTCCTCCGGTGTCTCCGCAGCGAGGTCCAAGCCTGCGGGGCTGCGGATTCGCTCGACCGCATCGGGCGCAACGCCGGCTTTCCGCAGGCTTTCGAGGACCACGCTCGCCCGCTTCCGGCTCGCGACCAGCCCCACGTAGGTGGCCGGAGAAGATGCGAGGGCGTGAAGGGCCGTCTCGTCGTACTTTCCCATCGTCGCCACGACCACGCTCGTGTCCCGGCCTACCGCCGTGGCGAGCCGCTCGAGGTCATCGAGCACATCATCCGCATCCGGATGAGCGTCGCGGGTCGCCTTCGGCGCCGCGAGGACCACGTGGTACCCCAGGAGGCGCCCCATTCCCGAGAGGGCCTCCGCGATGGGAGACTCCCCGACGATCAACAGCTTGGGTCTCGGGAGATTCGGCTCAAGGTAGATGTCCATCGTCCCACCGCTGTGG
>JBBSVS010000074.1:0-1078 GCA_038046665.1 Thermoplasmatota archaeon | reverse complement strand
GCGCGCGGCCGTCCTCCAGCGCCGCCATGGACTCTTTGAGGACCGCGGAATCCGTGCAGCTCCCGCCGACCCATCCGACGATGTCGCGGTTCGGACGCACGAGGGCGCGGTGCCCGGGCTTCCCGGACGTGGGGCGCGTCGCGCGCACGCCGGTGGCCAGGACGAAGGGCTCGTTGCGCGCGCGGAGTTCCCGGGCGAGGCGCAGGACGTCCGGTCGCGGAAGGGACGCGCTCCGCCTCCGCTGCGACGCCTCGCCCGCACGGACGGCAGCAGGCTCTGAGATCGCCTTCTCGACGAGGGATTCGAGAGCCTCGCCTCGATTCACCGCTTCGCGGATACGAGCGAGTTGCTCTGGCGTATCGATGTCCAGCAGGATGCCCGGGTCCTCGACCGGCACTTCGGCGAGCTCGTCGGGATGGTGCCCGAAGAGGGCTCGGCATCCGATGTCTCCACGCACCCGCTCGAGTTCGGCTCCGAGGGATCGATCGACCAGGACGGGGTTGCCTCGTCGCCCGCGGAACGTCGGGACGAGGATCTTCGCCCCGTCGCGCCTCCGTCGCTCGATGAGGGCGTTCATCGTCGAGGGCGAGACGAAGGGCTGATCCCCGAGGACGATCAAGTAGCCCTCGGAATCGGGAGGCGCGGAGCGGAGTCCGACCCGGAGGGACGTGCTCATGCCGTCCGCATACTCCGGGTTCACCACGACCGTGGCGCCGTCCAGCGGAATCTCCCGTCGAACGCGGTCCGCCTCCGCGCCGAGGACCACAACAACGTGTCCGACCCGCGAGCGGCGGACGGATTCGAGAGCATGGGCGAGGAGGGGACGGCCCGAAAGACGGAGCAGGGGCTTGAGCTCGCCCATCCGCGACGAAGTGCCTGCCGCCAGCACGATGGCCGAGATCATGGAGCCACGCCACGCCCGTTCACGGAATGCGGCACTGTCCCCCTTCCCGACTCACGGCGACGACGGTCTAAATAGTTTGGCACGATAGCCCACGGCGGCATCTCACGGTCCCCCAGCACAGCCGCGCCCATAGCGTATCCCGACCTCACGGCCCGGGAGCATGGCCGTCGACGC
>JBBSVS010000073.1:0-1399 GCA_038046665.1 Thermoplasmatota archaeon | reverse complement strand
CGGACGTCCGGACGATTCTCCTGGACCACCATCTCCTGAGGGACCGCGAGTGGAGAACTCGCATCGCACCGCTCGTGAAGGCGGCGGACGAGCACGACATGACCGTGCAGACCGCGGCCGAGTACCTCGGGAAGGCCGTGGACCAGCTCGAGGCGAACCGGGACCTGCTGTACGGTTTCCAGCCCGCCCCACCTCGTCAGCCGTATTGTACACCACTCGGAGCGGGGAACCCGAAAGGCATAAGTGGCCGCGTCCCTTCGTCTCCCTCGCATGGCGAAGGAGCACCATTGCCCGAACTGCGGGGCCCAACCCTGCAACGCGTCCACGAGCAAGATCCACACGTGCGGAATCTGCGCGGCGGTGTGGGAGGAAGTGATCTCGGAGCCGAGACCGGCACCCTCGCCGGCACCGAAACCCACAGCCTCCGCGACGCCTGCGGCGGCCCCGAAGCCCGCGGCCCCGACGGCTCCCGCTCCGGCCAACTCCCCCGCGTAGTCATGTACCCCGAGGGCCATCCGCGGACGACCATGGTTTCTCCCGACGAGGGCATCCGCGCGACCCTCTCCGAGGTGAAGCGGGAAATCGCCTGTCGCGTGTGCGGCGGGGACATCAAGCGCTGCCGCCTCGCGATCTGCCCCTATCTGGATCGGGTGCGGAAGTGGTTCACCGACCGTACGGACCTGCGGTCCACGAACCTCTTTGGCGCCTCGCCCCCGAGCGCCTTTGTGGGCTCCTGGGGCTACCCGCGCGTCCTCGTCGGCCCCCTCGTGCCGCCCGTGCGGGACCAGGACACCTCCATCCTCGACGCATCGGAATCCTGGCTCCAGTACGATGTCGCGGAGATCCTCCGGTTCCGGCTCTCCCTCGTCCGGGGGAAGACGCCTCGTCGGGTCGTGAGCGCGGCGGAGCCGGACGCCCTCCTGGCCACAATCCAGGAGGAGGCCATGGCCTCGAAGCCCGTGGACACGGAGATGTGGCTGGAGAAGACGCCGGCCCTCGTGAGCCCCTTCTCCGCCCGCGCGCCGCCGAGCGGCCCCAGCGCGAACATCCGCAAGGTCGAGCTCGCCGGCAACCCGTCCGTGCCGAGGCGCGTGGACGACCTCGTCTCCGACACGGACCTGCGCGCGGGGGAGGCGATCCCGGACCTCTACGACCACGGGGTGACGCAGAGCCACATCACTCGGATCTTCTCCGTCGGACTCCTCGGGGTTAAGGAACGGCGCAGGCTCGTCCCGACGGAATGGTCCATCACGGCGGTGGACGACATCCTGGGAAAGAGCCTGATCGATGACGTGCGCGGGCTCGCTTGGTTCTCGGACTTCGAGGTGGACAGCGCGTGCGGTCTCGCGAACAGGGGCGGGATCCTCCTGTTCCGCCGGGCCTTCATGTTCGAGGGCCT
>JBBSVS010000072.1:0-5153 GCA_038046665.1 Thermoplasmatota archaeon | reverse complement strand
GCGAAGGACACGAACAGCAGGACGAGCTCGGCGAGGGCGGCCTGGTAGTAGTCCTTCGTCTTGATGATCAGGTTCACGATGAGGAGGGGGATCGTCTCCGTGGACGTGGAGACGGCCTGGGTGGCCCCCGTCTCCCCCAGGGACCGCGTGAAGGCCATGATCGAGCCCGCGAGGATCGCGGGGCGGATGGCGGGGAAGAGCACGCGCTGGAAGACCTGCACGGGCCTGGCCCCGAGGGTGCGGGCCGTCTCCTCCGTGGCCGAGTCGAGCTGCTCGAGCGCGCCCACGGCGTTGCGCACGACGAAGGGGAACGTGAAGGCCACGTGGGCCAGGGTCACGAGGGCGATGTCCGAGGGCACGATCGCCTTCTGGGAACCCCAGAAGAGGCTCAGGGAGATTCCGAGGGCCGCGCTGGGGACGATGTAGGGGATGTTCACGAGGGCGTCGAGCAGCTTGCCGAACCGGCGGAACTTCCCTCGGGTGATGAGGATGGCCAGGGGGACGCCCGTGGCCAGGTCGATCGCGGTCGCGACGCCGCCGATGAGGAAGGAAACTCCGACCGCGCGCCAGAACCGATCCCAGTCCAAGGCCTCGGACGGCGTCGCCACGGCGAGGAACGTGAGGAAGAAGAACGACGGGATGAGGATGAAGAAGACCAGGAACCCCATCGCGCCGATGTCCCGGAGGCGCGGGAAGGCCCCATGGCTCAGGTTCCGCTCGACCTTGGGCCGCACGCGCCGGAGGGGGATCTTCAGGCGGACGGCGATGTACTTGACGCCGACGAGAAGCACGAGGCTCAGGACGATCATGAGGGCGCTGACGAAGGCGAGGGCGGGTTGGAGCGCGGGGTCCGTGGCCACCCGGCTCTTCCAGGTGCCGATGAGGCCGGTGCCGTTGAACACGTTGTTGTCCACCGCGCCGATCAGGGTGAGGGCCGTCAGGGCGCCGCCCGTGTCGCTCAGGGCCTTCGCGAGGACGAGCAGCAGTCCCGTCGCCATCCCGGAGCGGAACATGGGCAGGGTGATCGTCCGCGCGGCGGTGAGGCGGCTCGCGCCCGCGGCCCGCGCGGCGTTCTCGTACTCGACGTCGATCTCCTCGAGGATGGCGGCGAGGGATCGCACCATGTACGGGAACGTCGTGGTCAGGTGGAGGAAGACGAGGATGAGGAACGGGCTGCTCGTGAGCCCGAGGGCCCCCGGCGGGAACTGGGTGATTTTCGAGGTGGCGCCCCAGAACAGGACGACGCTGAAGCCGAGGCCGGCGGTCGTGACCACCAGGGGCGAGTCGATGAGCGTGTTGAACCAGCTCTTCCCGCGGAAGTCGTGCCGGACGATTAGCCAGGCGATGGGCAGGCCCGCGACCAGGTCCAGCGCCGCGACCGTCAGCGCGACGCCGAAGGACAGCCACAGGGCAGGGAGGATGAGGGACGACTTCGTCGGATCCGCGAGGACGGTCTGCACGCTGCCCCAGTCCGCCAGGACGTAGCCCACGACGAAGAGGGTCGGCAGGAGGACGAGAAAGAAGAAGAAGCCCACGATCCCGCCGTACCAGATCCGCAGGGACCAGCGCGTGGAGACGAGACGGAGCAGCCGGGCCCGCCTGTCCGTCGCGGCCGCATGGGCGGGAGCGCCCGGCACGTTGGCCTCGGGGGGTGACTCGGGAATCCCCATGGTCGCCCTCCGAGGTTCAGCGGCCCTTCACGACGATGTCCTCGAGGATGTTCGCGACGTCCTCGCAGCGATCCGTGACGATCTCCAGGTTCTCATAGATCTCCTTGAGCTTGATGATCCGGATCGGGTCCCCGGTCTTCACGAGCTCCCCCAGGGACGTCATGAGCAGATCGTCCGCGACGTTCTCCAGGCGGTTGACCTCAATCGTGCAGACCATGACCGCGTCCTGGGCCTTGGGGTCCCGCACGGAGCGCACGCCCGCGCGAATCTGCTCCGTCGCCTTAAGGATTAGGTCCGCGAAGTCGACCATGGGCTTCGTGGGCTTGTCGATCTCGTAGATCGTGAGGCGTGTCGCGGTGGCGTTGATGTAGTCGAGCACGTCGTCCAGCTTGGATGCCAGGCCGCTCAGGTCCTCCTTGGCCAGGGGCGTCACGAAGGCCCGGTTCAGCGAGCCGTAGATGTGGTGAACGATCTCGTCCCCGCGGTGCTCCAGGTCCTTGATCTTCTTGCGGTGGTCCGCCAGATGCGAGAAATCGTCGAAGAGCGCGCGCAGCGCTCGGGCCCCATTGAGCACGTTCTCGGCCTCGGACTCGAGGTCATCGAAGAACTGCTTCTCCTGGGGAGTCATCCATTCCTTCATGTCCATGGTTCCTCCTCCCATGGCCCCGTAGAAACCCGAGGTCTATATAGGTTGCCGAGGGACGGCCCGCTGCGCGACGGGGGCGTCAGGCCTTGTCTTCCAGAGCACCGATGTCCACGCCGCTGTCCGCGAGCTGCTTCATGAGCTGGCGCCGCATCTTCCGGTTCCCGACGAAGCCCTTGATCGCCTTGCGGGACATCTCGTAGTGCCGGAGGAGCTCCTTCACCTCGCGAGGCGAGACACCCGCACCGCGGGCGATGCGCTGGACGCGGGAGGATTTGACGAGCTTCGGGTCGGTCATCTCCTCGTCCGTCATCGAGTCCATGATGATCTTGAAGCGGCGCAGCTTCGTCTGCGTCCCCTCGACCTCCTCGTCCTTCATCTTGCCCGAGAGGCCGGGGATGAGGCTCGCGAGCTTCTTCATCGGTCCCATGCCCGTCAGCATGTCGATCTGCTCGTACATCTCATGGAGGGTGAACTTCCCTGCCATGATCTTCTTCGTGAGCTCCTCGGCCTTCTGCTCATCGATGGTCTCCTGGGCCTTCTCGAGGAGGGTCTCCAGGTCGCCCATGCCGAGGAGGCGGGAGATGAAGCGCGGGGGCTCGAACTTCTCCAGGTCGTCGATCTTCTCGCCGACGCCGATGAAGACGATGGGGGCCTGGACCTCGGCCACGGCGGAGAGGGCGCCTCCGCCCTTCGCGGTCCCGTCCAGCTTCGTGACGATCACACCGCTGATGTTGACCGCGTCGTGGAAGGCCTTCGCCTGGGGCCCGGCCTGTTGCCCGACCGTGGCGTCGATCACGAGCAGACGCTCGTTCGCCTGGACCGCCTTCGCGACGGATTCGATCTCCTTGATCAGGTCCGGCTCGAGGGCGTGGCGGCCGGAGGAGTCGACGATGATCACGTCCATGGCATCGAGGGCCTTGACGCCCGCCTTGGCGATCTTGACGGCGTCCTTCTGCTTCGGATCGCCGTGGAAGCCGGCGTTGATCTGCTCGGAGAGCTGCTTGAGCTGGTCGTAGGCCGCCGGGCGGTGCACGTCCGCGGCGACGAGTCCGACGGAGAGGCCCTTCTTCTGGAAGTACTTCCCCAGCTTGCCCGCGGTCGTCGTCTTGCCCTGGCCGTACAGCCCGACGAGGAGGATCCGCTGCTTCTGGAGCGGGACCTCCCGCGTGGTCCCAAGGATCTTGACAAGCCCCTCGTAGATGATGCGGACCACGTGCTCCCGCGGGCTCATCCCCGGCGGCGGGGCCTCGTTCAGCGCGCGGCGCTGCAGCTCCTTCGTGATGGAGAGGGACAGCTGGACGTTGACGTCCGCCTGGATTAGGGCCCGTTGGATGTCGCGGACGATGTCCTTGATCAGGGCGTCGTCCACGTAGCTCGCGCCCGCAATCTTGCGGAGGGTCTCCCGCAGGGAGTTGCCGAGCTTCTCGAGGACCATGGGACGCCACCAAGGAGGCCATGCGGCTTAAGCTTGAGGCCTCATCGTGAAACGCAATGCCGTTGCGCTCGTTACAGAAAAAGGAAAGGGAGGGCTAGCCTTGTCAGAAGGGATGGGATGCACTCTAACGAACTAGCCCAAAATTCCCCCGAGAAGTTATCCTCGAAGGCGTATTTAAAATTTTGTAAATCCGAATCAGGGAGCGGCCCGCCGCCATCCCTAGTCAAAGGTACCCGGACTTCTGGAGCGTCATGAGGTCTTCCGTGGACAGCTTCTCTCCCTTCCTGAAGCGCTCGTAGATCTCCTCGGCCTGCTTCTTCGCGTCCAATTCCTCGACCTGGCCGGGGACCTTGTGGCTCTTCATCCAGATACCATGGATGATCTTGTCGTAGTCGTGGACCTCGCGGATGTGCTCGATGTGCTTCCTGTGCTCCTCATCCGCGAGCATCTTCGTCCTGATGAACTCCTCCTGGGCCTGGTCCGCCTGCCGCCGGAGCTCGTCGCTCTTCTCGTAGAGGGCGGACATCTGGTCGTGCTCCGCCTGGGCCTGCTCCGCGAGCTCGGAGACGCGCTTGTGGGCCGCCTCCGCCTTGTCACGCGCGGCCTTGAGCTCGTCCCGGACGTTCGCGACCTCCTCGTTCTCTTCGAGGGTCTTCTCCAGCTTCTTGATTTCCGCCTGGACGCGGGCCATCTCCTCGATGAGGGCGCGCTCCTTCTCCGCGCTGAGGACGGAGGTCATCTGCCGGAACTCGAGGGCTTTCAGGTCCCGACGCAGCTTGCTCTCCGGGACGGCCCCGCGGGGCAGCTTCTTCCTCTTGACGTCGCTGAGGACGTCGAAGAGTTCGTTGGCCTTCTTGTTGTACTGGTCCCGCTCTTCCTTCGCGAGCTTGACCTGGGCGTTGAGTTCGTCCCTCTTGATCCGGTGCTGGGTGGCGTCCTCGACGAGGGCCCGGACCTGGGCGTTCAGCT
Source organism: Thermoplasmatota archaeon (assembly GCA_038046665.1). Lineage (GTDB taxonomy): Archaea > Thermoplasmatota > Thermoplasmata > RBG-16-68-12 > RBG-16-68-12 > RBG-16-68-12. The sequence goes on along the minus strand of JBBSVS010000072.1, from coordinate 433 downwards.
CGTCCCGCTTGTCCACCCACTCGTGGGTCTTGTCGTTGAGCTCGTCCCGCTGCCGCCGATGGCGCTCCGCTTCCTGGTTCTCCTTCTCTCGTTTCAGCTGTAGTTCATCCAGCAAGGGAAATCCTTCCGCGGGGCGGCTTTCGGGGTTTGTGCGAAAAAGCCCTTGGCATATAAAACTTCCCGGTCGAGCGGCCTCCATGGGAGCCGGGCGGCTCGCGATAACAATGTCGCAAAGTCCATGAGCGTCCCGCCCGATAGGAGCGGGGTCGAATGCGCTCTCTTGCCGGATCTCTCTTTCTCGTCCTCGCGGGCTTGAGCGTGCTCGCGGCGACCCTGGGGCCCGCGGCGAGCCCACAGGACTTCCCGGTCCGCGCGCGCGCGGCCACCGCGGCCCTCTGGCTCGGCGTGGCCAAGACCACGGTCGGGCTGAATG
>JBBSVS010000071.1:0-1160 GCA_038046665.1 Thermoplasmatota archaeon | reverse complement strand
GTCCCGCGGCCGGTGCTCTCGCCTCGGCGGGGATCGAAGATGTGCTGATCCTAGTCACGGACCGCGGCCCGCAGGAGTTCCTGGTGTCCCGAGGGCCCGAGCCCACCCTGCCGCCCTCGGAGTTCGAGTCGCTCCGGGACGCGATCCTCGGGCCTCACGCGAAGTAGTCCGTGTGCCCGTCGAGCCGCCGCAGCAACTCCCGCGCGGGTTCGTACCCCGGGTTGACGCGCAAGGCCGCGTGCAGGCTTTTGCGCGCCTTCTCCCGCATCCCCTGCTGCACATAGACGCGGGCGAGGTTCGTGTGAGCGTAGAAGTAGCAGCAGTACCGCGTGGCCGTGATCGCCTTCTCGAGCCAGGGGATCGCCTCGTCGAGGCGGCCTTGCTCGATCAGGTACGCGCCGATGTCGTTGTAGGGATTCCCGAAGGCGGGGTCCACGTCGATGGCCCTCTGGCATTCCGCGATCGCGTCGTCGTAGCGACCCATGAAGCTGTACGTCCAGCCGAGGAAGGTGTGAGCCTCCGCGCTCGGGGCGAGGCAAATCGAGCGCTCGTAGGCATCGGCGGCCCGCTCGAGTTCGCCCGCGCTCTGGAGGATGTAGGCCGCCTGGAAGGCCCGCAACGCGGCGCGCTTCGGCGGTTCCTCCTCCATTGCCGGGTCGAGAGGGCCGTCCTTGAAGGTCTCGTCGACCACGTCGCGGAAGTGCTGGTCGTAGTGACCGGTGATGAGGCCCTGCCACGCGTGGGCGAGGAGATCCTCCACGGCGAAGAGCCGACCGAAGTCCACGGCGTTCACGTTATCGGCGGACCTCGGTCCAGCCAGGACGGGCGAGGGGGCTTCGTTGAACGTCATCTGCACGGTCTCCCCACCGCTCCTGATCACCTTGACGAAGGCGAGGTCGTGCACGCCGCGGCCGCGCGAGATGAGGAAGCCCATGTCGGCCAGGCAGCCCGACAGCTCGCGGGGACTCGGGCCCTTGAGATCCATGACCAGGATGCGCTCGAAGGACTCCGGGGGCGGCACCGGGAGCACGCGCACGGCCGCGAGGCCTGCGGCCTCCAACCGCTGGGTCGTCACGCGGCGCAGTTCCTCGTCGGGCTCGGCGACGACGATGCGGTCGGGCGGCACGATCGCCGCGAGGAGAGCGACGGGATATCCTCCC
>JBBSVS010000070.1:0-5478 GCA_038046665.1 Thermoplasmatota archaeon | reverse complement strand
CCGCCCACCTTCGTGGCGAGGACGACCCCGTCCTGGCGGCCTTCGAGGGCCTGACCGAGGATATCCTCGCTGTGGCCCCAGCCGTACACGTCCGCGGTGTCGAAGAACGTACAGCCCAGGTCGACCGCCCGCTGCACCGCAGCGATCGACGTGGGGTCGTCCGTGGGCCCATAGGAGTTCCCATGGGCGTTGCCGCCGATGGCCCATGCGCCGAAGCCGACCTCCGACACGCGCAGGCCGGTCCGCCCGAGGACACGGGTCTTCATCCGCGATGCCAACGAAGGCCGTTTGGATGAACCTTTGGGGCCGCCGAAGGTGGTAATCGCTCCCCGACGCACGAAATCGGGATTGACAATTGCACGGAAGGGTTAAAGTCCCAGAACGCGAGCGCCAAGGCCCAAGGGGTCCGCTATGAATCTCAAAACCCTATTGATCGTCGCCCTGCTCGTGAGCACGACCCTGACCGCCCTCGCGGTCGTTCCGCCCGCGAAGGGAGCGACCGTCTACCTGAACGACCAACTCGTGGAAGCGGCCGGCTACACCCCCGCCCTCGGCGGAGGCGACTACCGGTTCGTGCGATTCGGAAGCGACGCGGCCTTCGGAGTGATCTGGGGCAACGCGACGCACGCGAACAACGTGTATATCGTGGCGATCAAGGCCCGCTATATCGGCGTCGGCCAGGTCTACAACCAATCCGGGCAGCTCCTCGTCGCGAACCGCCCGATCAAGATCTTCACCCTGTACGCCGCCCAGCTCCAGGACATCGTGGAGTACAAGGACGTCACCGGGGACGGCGTGGCAAACTACACGCGCACGTACAACGCGACGACCCAGTCCTACTCCAACTACGCCTCCACGGGCGACAACCTGTACAAGCTCGTGAACCTGAGCGCGAACTGGGTGCCCGGGACCGTCGCCACGTCGACCGGGAGCACGTACCGCAGCTGGGGGTGGAACCTGACGGCGACGAACCTGGCCTACTACAACATCTCGAACAAGGCCAAGCTCACCGGGGCCCTGCCCCTCGTGCGCTTCACCTTCCATCTGAATGCCTCCCTCGTCCAGTACGACAACGTGTCGATCCCCCAGTGGAACGTCACGGTCGGCAGCCAGAACGGCGGGCGATACACGATCACGAATCTCGTCCGCATGGCGGACCTGACGCTTCCCAGCGCGAAGGTCGTCCACTACGACATGAAGTGGGACCAGCTCATCCAAGGCTGGAGCTACGCGAACGGCAACAACCCCGCCTCCTCGCGCGGACTCCTCCTGGAGATCGGCACGATCGTCGGGAACTACGTCCCCGCGGACGTCGTGATGGGCTGGAAGCTCCTCCACGACCTCGGGGATGACGGCCGGGCCCGGTACAACACCACGGCAGGCCAACAGACCGCGGACAACACGACGGGAGCGTATTCCGCCCCACGCGCGTTCAAGAGCCCGAATCTGGACTTCGGCGGGAATTGGACGCGCATCGCCCGGTTCCTCTGGGTCACGAACAGCACGGTCGACAACACGACAAAGCCCGTGTACGGCCAGATTGAAGGCGGCTGGGCCTTCGTGGCCGTCGGCGAGCGCGGCAACGTCTTCGGCGGGTTCGTGCTCCTAATCGGCATTAACTTCGCCGGCGGGAACCAGATCATCCACGACCCCACGGTCACCTCCGACGTGACGACGGACCTCCAGTTCCCCGCCGCGCCCGGCAGTCCGACTCCGACTCCCGAGCGCTCCCTGTTCGGAGCGGTCATCCTCGGAATCGTCGCGATCGTCGCGGTGGCGCTCCTGGCCTACTTGATCGTCACTCGGCGCAGGAAGGAGCAGCCGCGCGCAACCGCCGATGACGCCGCCGAGCCCACCCCAGCCGTAGGCGCACTCCATGGAGGCGGTGGCCCCGCCTCCCCCCTTCCCTTCTGCCGCGAACATTTTTCCGCCGCCGAGCCCTCCATGGCCATGGACTGGACCGCCTGGCGGGACGAGTTTCCGATCTTCGAGCGGAAGCTGTACGTGAACACCTGCTCCCTCGCCCCGCTCGCCCGCCGCGTCCGCGCGGTCCAAGAACGCTTCTTCGATGAGTGGGAAGAGTTCGGGGCGTCCGCGTGGTACTCGATCTGGATGGGAGCCCTGGACGGGCTTCGCGTGAAGTTCGCCCAGATCATCGGCGCGCGCAAGGAGGAGGTGGCCCTGGCTCCGAGCGTCTCCGTTGCTCTCTCCTCCCTCGCGAGCTCTCTCGACTACGCGGCTCGACCCAAGGTGGTCTTCTCCGAGCTCGACTTTCCCACGATCGCATACCAGTGGGCGGTGAAGTCGAACGTGCAGCGGATCATCCTCCCCTCGGAGGATGGGATCCGAGTTCGCCCCGAGGCCTATGAGGCCGCGATCGACAACCGCACCGCCGCGGTCGCGACCTCCCACGTGTTCTACACGAGCGGGGCGATCCAGGACATCGCGCGCATCGGGAAGGCGCCACACGAGCACGGGGCCCTCACGATCATCGACGCCTACCAGGCCATGGGCCAGCTTCCCACGGACGTGCACGCGGCCGGGGTGGACGCGCTCATTTCGGGCGGGCTCAAATGGCTCCTCGGAGGCACCGGGATCGCGTTCCTCTATGTGCGGAAGGACCTCCTCCCGCGGCTCCGGCCGACCATCACGGGCTGGTTCGGGAACGCGAGGCAGTTCGATTTCGATACTCGCGCCTTCGAATTTTGGGAGGATGCACGGCGCTTCGAGCTCGGAACCCCATCGAATGCGGCGGTCTACGCCGCGTCCGCGGGACTGGACATCGTCCTGGAGATCGGGGTGGACCGACTTCGCGAGCGGACCACGGAACTCGTCCGCGACTACGTGGACCGAGTGACGGATGCGGGTTTCGAGATCCGGAGCCCCGCCCAGCCGGAGGAACGGGCGGGAATCGTCATGGTCCGGATGAAGGACCCCGCGAAGGCCGTCCGCACGCTCGCGCGACAGGGGATCATCGTGGACTACCGCCACGACGGCCTGCGGGTGTCCCCCTACTTCTACAACACGCCGGAGGACAACGCCCGTCTCGTCGACGCGCTGAAGTCAGCGAAGGGCTGAGCCTCAGGACGCGAACTCGTTCCTCGCAACGACTACGAGGGCCAGTCCGAGAACCCCGAGGAAGGAAGCTTCGAGGACGAAGCCCTGCGTCAAGATTGCGAAGACGGCGCACACCAGGGTCAGACGCCAGTTCAGCCGCTGAAGGGCCATCACGCCGCCCAGGAGCGCGGCCACCTGCGACCAGATTGAGATCAGGCCACAGATCTGGTTGAAAGCGACGTACGCGGCGGTGTTGTTCAGGGTGAAGTTCGCGTAGTCCGCGACCGACGGCAGGTTGAGGGCCTGGTACACGGAGGCCGCGATGCCGAGTGTACCCGCGAGGATGAGGACGATGCCTGCGAGGCGGGAGAAGCGCGCGGGCCCGGGGACCGGGGTCGGTGCGCGCCGCAACGTCGACTGGGGCCGCAGGAACTCCTCGGGTTGGGGGACCCAGGCGGCCGGGGGCTGATCCCGCGGAGGCAGCGGAGCCTGCGGTTCCCCTGGCTTCACGAACTCGAGCGGCGGAGGTTCCTGACGCGGCTTCTTCTGCGCCTCGGGCTCGTCCGTGGCCATGGCTCTCCTCGCCGTGCAGAATCACCTCGAATACTTAACGATGCTGAAGGAGTCCTCCCGAGGCCTCAGCCACGAATGAGCATGCCGACCGCCCACTATCCTCTGCCCCTCGGTCTGGATAGAGACCAGATCACGATTGGCGGGGTGCGACATGCGACCTCGCAGACCGTTGCGGCGCGTCCGCCGACGTGACGGACGAAGACCGTTTCCGCAACAATGTCCTCCGTCTGCCCGAGGCCTTCGCCTTTAAGGGTCCCAAGCTCCGCCTCCCATGCGCCGTCAAGGCGAGTCCGAATCACGCGGCACTCGCGGAGCCGTTCTCGACTTCGGCTCGCCTGCTTTCTGCTTTCCCGTGTCCCTGTCGAGCGTTGCCAGCCGGAGCAGCAGACACAAGGAAAACCTCATGCGGCAACGGCCGCGTGCTCATGATGCGGGGAAGAGGCCAGGTGACCGCCGTACGCCCCCTTCTGTTCTGTATATGTCAGTCTCGCCCTCGTTCCCCTCAGGCCCGCCCTCCGGGGCGGGCACCCTTCCTTTATGACCACCTGTGACTCTCTCGGGGGCGGGCGATGCTTTGCCAGCGACTGATGAAAGCCAAGAAACGGAGGCGACCAAATCCGTCCAGATCCTCCTCGACAAGCCCCATCGACCTATACAGTGACGGGTGAGCCATGGGCGCATGCGCTGAGTGCGGAGCGAAAACACAGTTCGAATGGGTCCGGCCGGATGTATGGAAGCAGAAGATTGAACAGGTCGGACCCAAGGACCTCATCTGCCTGCGCTGTTACATGCGCCTCTACTGGCCGTAGGGCTATGACAAGCTGGAAGGACATCACATCGTGTCGTGAGTGGTGTCGCCTCCGCGAGTGCAACGGATTCGCGGCGGAGGACTGCATCAAGAACCCCAAGCTCGTGGGGAATGGTGAACGGACTGTCGCACCGCTCTCGCGCTGGGGATCCTATCTTGGCCCTGACCCGTCTCCCTTCGGAATGGATGGGCGATCCGTGACGAGGGCCAGGAGTCCAAGCTTGATGAGTTTGCCCTGCACCATCGCCCCCTTCTGTTCTGACGGCATTAGACTAAGCGTCCTACCTGGCGCACATGCGCCTGCTTGGACTTGCTCCGGTGGGGTGTCGCCGTCTCACCAGATCCCGCGCCAACGTCCTCGCCGGCCCGAGGGGACGCCTCACTGACGATAGCCTCGGCCCCGATGGAATACCGTGGTCACGAAGATTTTCTTGGATGCCGCATCGACTTCGTACAGGACGCGATAGTCACCCACGGGAAGTCGGAAAACCGCTCCTCCCGCGATCGCCAGCTGCTTGACGTCGAGGCCGGGTCTGGCTTGGAAAGGGTCTTCTTCCAGCATTCGGAGGGAAGCGAGAATGCGTCGTACGACATCCTTGCGACCTGCCCGTTCAATCGCCTTCAGCTCCTTAGGGAAGCGCGGGTGGATGACCACCGTGAAGCGAGCCATGGGGCGGCACTAGTCCTTCTTCGCGAGTGCCCGCTCCGCATCGGAAATCGACAGCCCGCCGGACCTCTTGAGCTCCTTAATCCGTCGACGATGAACCTTCAAGGCCTCCAGGTAGAACTCTTCCGGTTCCGTGAGATCCATCAGCTGGTCAATCACATCACTGAGACTCCTTCCAGCAAACTGGTATCGCCTGAGCCGTTCGTAGGTGGCCGGCTGGAGATTCACGGTTTTGTAGCGCATTCGAGAGGGTATAGTTGATGCAGCTAATATAGCTATTGCTCCTCGACCACCTTGTCTCAGGAACGGCATCACAAAAGGGCCAGGTGACCGCCGTACGCCCCCTTCTGTTCTGACGGCATTAGACTAAGCG
>JBBSVS010000069.1:0-2166 GCA_038046665.1 Thermoplasmatota archaeon | reverse complement strand
CTCGGCCGTGCCGACCGTGTCCTGTCCCCACTGCGATGCGCCGCTCCCGAAGGCCGCCCGTCGCTGTCCGCGCTGTGGCGAAGCGGTGAGCACGGGCGCGACCCCCTGTCCCCGATGCGGCGCCCCCGTGCCGCCCGGTGCGGACGCCTGCGACGTCTGCGGGCTCCCCCTCACGAAGTCCGAGGACGCCTCGAAGGGCCCGTCCCGCGTCGCGTGCCCCTCCTGCGGGGAGTACATCCCCGTGGGCAGCAAGACCTGTCCCTCCTGCGGCTCGAGCCTCTCCGCCGCAGCAATCCCTGGGGCGACCGGCGCTCCCGCCCACGCCCCGGAGGCACACCTGGAGGACGGATCCACCTACCTGATCGAGGAGACGGAGGCGGACAAGTCCTACGGTCTCTTCCTCCAGGAGATCGGGGCGGGCCGCCGCGGGCTCTGCGTCACCCGCGTGTACCCCCAGAAGGTGCGGGAACGCTTCGGCATCGCAGACCTGCCGATCCTCTGGCTCAGCAACGTGGGCAAGGAGGACACGGTGCGGCCGAAGGACCTGGAGAAGCTCTCCCTGGCGATCGAGCAGTTCCTGGCCCGCGGCAAGGCCGTCCTCCTCGTGGACGGGATCGAGTACCTGATCACGAACAACAACTTCCTCACGGTCCTGCGGCTGCTGCAGTCCGCGCGAGACCAGGTCGCGATCAACAACGCGATCCTCCTCCTATCCGTGAACCCGTCGACCCTGGAGAGCCACCAGCTCACGCTGCTCGAGCGCGAGGTGGACGGCGTCATCCGGGCGCCCGCGCGACCCGGTCCGTGAGCGCCCCCATAAGGGGCGCGAACTCGCAGTTCCTCAGGATGTCCAGGTTGCTCGTGAGGGCGAGGTAGGTGTTGGGGTCCCCCAGGAGGAACCCGCGGTCCTCGTGGTACTTCGTGATCGTCGAGCGCAGGTTGGAGAACTGCTCGTAGCTCCTCGCCGCCCCGACGAGGACCGCGTCCTGGTCGCTCGAGGCGAGAAAGAACGTCGGAGCGATCTGCAGGAGCTTCTCGATGGCCTCCGTGCGCGCCTTCACGGTGGCGGAGGGCGTGAAGTGGGCGAAGGAGGTCACGTACAGCTCGAAGCCCAGGGCCCGGAGGTTCGGGATGCGGACCGTGCGCAGCACGCCCTCGTCCTCGAACTCCCGCCGCATCTTCGAGACGGCCTGGCGGGAGACCTTCACCTTCTGGGCGAGGGCCTTGTCGCTCATCTCCGGGTAGCGCACGAGGCCCTTGAGCACCTCCGTCTCCTTCCGCGTCAGATCGACGTCGCCGTGCTTCGCGTACTCCGGCTTGAAGGAAATCCGCTCGTCCAGGCCGAAGGCGAGGGCGAGGGAATGGCTGTAGTCGAAGAAGGTCGGCACGACGCACAGGCTCATCGGAAAGACCGTGGTGGCGACATCCCCTTCGCCGAGGAGCTTCGCTTTATCGAGGATCAAACGCAGCTCGTCCGTCTCCTGCCGCAGCGCGGTGTAGTTCGGAGCGGCGGCGAGGAAGGTGAGGTGGTCCGAGGACACGGTGACGTGAAAGAGGCTCGGGAGGCGGTCCTTCAGAACTTCCCTCAGCCGGCTCGCGCTCGGGGGACCCTGGGCGTTGTCGATCCGCGCGTGCCCGCCCGCGAGGATCTCCCATCCGAGGCGGTGCATCATCGGGAGGCGTCGGGTGACGAAGTAGTCCGCGCGCCGCAAGCGCCGCCGGATTGCCGTGACGGTCGAGACCTTGACCCCGAGGATCTCCGACTGCTCTCGGTCGTTCAGGATGGGGTTGTGCACGAGACCGTAGAGGACATGCTTCTCGTTCTCGGTTAGCCCGCGCTTTGCCATGGAATCGTTGAGCGACGTCCGGGATTTTTAACCTTTTGGCACTTACCGGCCGAGCAAAGCGTTGGACAAGACGTCCTTGAGGCGGGGGACCGTCTCGAGATTGTGGCCGAGGACGTCCGGGCGGGCCGGGCCTTACCTTGCCGCCATATGGCTAGGTCGCACAAGCTAGATAACACGCCGTACCAGGGGACCGGCGAGGCCGCCGCGCCGCTGAAGCCCCTCGTTCACGACTACCTCGAGGACCTCGAGATCGGCGGACGCTCGGCGCTCACGGCGAAGCGCTACGGCTCGTACCTCGACACCTTCCTCGACTGGCTCG
>JBBSVS010000068.1:0-2427 GCA_038046665.1 Thermoplasmatota archaeon | reverse complement strand
CCTGCCGATCCTCGGCTTCGTCGGACCCGTCGGCGCGAGTTCCGTGAGCGCGGGCACGATTCTCCTGATGGCCTCCGACCTCGCCGCGATGGCCCCCGGGACGACGATCGGCTCCGTGCAGCCTGTGGTCATCGGCCCCGGCGGCTTCACGCCCGTCACGGACGCGAAGATTATCAACTACGTCGTCGAGAAGCTCGAGGAGCAGATGCGGCTCCATGGTCGCAACGAATCCCTCGCGCGGCGGTTCGTCGAGGACAACTGGAACCTGAACGCGCCGGACGCGCGGGACCTGGGGGCCACGGAGATCGTCGCGCCGACGATCGAGGTCTTCCTCGCCCAGGCCCACGGGCGGAACGTCATCGTCGGCACGGGCGGGACCGTGTACAAGGACCTGACCCTGGACGTCGTGGACGCGACCCTCGTGAGCTTCTCCCCGTCGGCCCGCGTCGCGTTCCTCGCGGTCCTCTCGGACCCGCTCGTGTCGTCCCTCCTGCTGATCCTGGGGATCTACACGCTCATCTTCGGGCTGTCCGCCCCGGGCCACGGCGCAGAGATCGCGGGCGTCATCCTCCTGCTCCTCGCGCTCATCGGCCTGGGATTCAGCGTGGATCCCGTGGCCCTGTTCCTCATTGTCCTCGGCGTCGCCCTGATCATCATCGAGCTCAAGACGCCCGGCTTCGGCGCGTTCGGTGTCGGCGGCATCGTGGCCATGGTCCTCGGGGCCGTGTTCCTCGCGCCCCTCCGACCGCCTCAGTTCGTCGTGTCGCCGGAGTACCAGGTCCTCTTCCTCGTGGCCCTCCTCGTCCCCACCGCGGCGTTCGGAGGATTCCTCCTGTTCGCGGTGTACAAGGTCATGGAGATCCGCAGGCGCAAGCCAACGATCGGCGCGATGGTCGGCGAGCCCGCGACCGTCGTCGACCCTATCCGCGCGGGGGAGAAGGGGTACGTCATGCACCGCGGGGAGCTCTGGCAGGCCTTGCCGGCCGAGGACGTCGCGAAGGACGAGACGGTGTTCATCCACGCGGTCGACGGGATCACCCTCCGTGTCTCGCGGTCCGCCCCGCCGGTCGCGGCGAAGCCCGCCCTGGCGTCCCGCTTCCGCCGCCTCCTCGGCCCGAAGCCGCCCGACTGACCCACCAAACCCTTAAGCTGACGGGGAACTTCCGACGCTCCGATGTCCACGGACGTCGTCCTGTGCCCGGTCTCCGAGATTCCGGATGGCGCGGTCAAGCACTTCGAGATCATGGGGTACGACATCGCCGCGGCGAACGTTGGCGGGTCGTTCTTCGCACTCGACGCGATGTGCACGTATCAGTGGGCGGACCTCACGGAAGGCCATGTGGACAAGGAGCGGATGGTCCTCGTGTGCTCGCAGTGCAAGGGCTCCTGGGACCTGAAGACGGGCCAGCCCAAGGACCCGCCCGCGCAGTTCCCCCTCACGGTTTATGAGATCGCAGCCGTGGGCGAGGACCTCATCCTCACGTTCACGTACTGACGGCTCCCGCCCGCGGTCGATGCCGCAAAATCAGGAGAAAAGGCTTAAGAGGGACCGGTCCGTCCCGCGTTCAGACCTCAAGTCGCGTTGACGAACCACGGTCGGCCGCCTCCGGACGCGTCGTGGATTCACACAAGCTCTGAGGTGGTGACGGCCATGGTCGACGAGAAGGAACAGCAGTTCAACCGGATGTGGAATGAGGAGAACGACGCGAAGCGCGTGAAGTTCCGCAATTACATGAAGGCGAAGCTGGACGTGCTCCACGTGGAGGTCACGGAGGAGAACGCGCGCGCGTACTACAGCGGTCGCCTGACCGTGTGGCAGCCCGAGCGGATCTACCAAGCACCGGAGCGCGGCGAAGAGCGCGGGGGCCGACGCCCGCCGCGACGCCGCTGAATCGGGTTCGCGTCCTCTTTCCCTCGGATGGTTTTCTCGGTTCAGCGCGAGCGCTGATTCATTACTGGGTCAAAAAAACGAAAAGACTCCGGCCCTTCCGGGCCGGATGGGAAAGGAAAAGGGGTCAGGAGTTCAGAAGCGGCGCCGGCCGCGGTCCTTTCGGTTCCCGCCATCGCGGCCACCGGAGGTCCCGAACTCGAACTGCCGCGGGCCGCTGCTGCCGCGGTCCCGTCCGCCGCCGTACCCGCCGCTGCGGTACCGGGGCTCGCGCTCGTACTCGACCGCGCTGACGTCCAGGGACGTGTTCACGGTTTCCAGGGGCGTCTCCGACTTCGCCAGGCTGCCGTACTTGCCGACGTTGAGGCGGATGTGTCCGCGCACGAGGCTGACGTAGCCGTTGTCGATGAGCACCGTCTCGTCCTTCGCGACCGCGCTGATCTGGTCGTTCCACAGGGTCAGGAAGACCGTTCCGGTCTCGTCCCCGACCGTGGCCTCGACCAGCTTGCGGGCTTCGCCGAACCGGTAGGTAATCTCTC
>JBBSVS010000067.1:0-2294 GCA_038046665.1 Thermoplasmatota archaeon | reverse complement strand
GGCGCAAAGGCGCGTAGGATTGCGCAGGGTGGTAGCCGGAGGGGGGAGCGGCCAAGGCTTCACTCCTTCGTTTCAGGGTGCCAGGGCGAAACGGGGCTTAACTATCCTTCGCTTGGAATCTCAAAGGCGAGACAATGGCCCGCCCACAAAACGAACAAGAAGGTGGGCGGAGACGGGACTTCCGTCCCCGCTTGGCCGACGTCGGCGTCTCGTCCTCACTGCGGCGGCATTGGCGGCGCCATGGGAGGCGCCATCATGGGCATGGAGGGCTTGAACACAATGCCCAGGATACCCCCGATCACCCCGAGGATGAGGCCGAGGAAGAAGCCTCCGAGCCCGAAGATGCTGACAATCGAGATGACCAGAACCACCACGCCCCAGATCACGTGCTGCTGCGGGCGGACGTACATCATCACGCCGCCGATGATCACGAGGAGCCCGGTGATGATTCCAATGTATCCGATCGTCGAAATCGCCATCGCGAATCCCACGAAGCCCGGTACCGCGCCGGCGCCCGTGCTTCCCAGGATCGCGTTGAGCGCGCTTGCCAACGCGAGGACGAGCAGTCCTACCAGAAAGATGATGATTCCGCCGATCAACGACAACACAAACCCAGCCGTCGGTTTCTCGCTCGTAAGTAACCCTCCAGGTTTACTGGATGGGGTTGTATCCGAATATCTGTATAAAAGTCTTCCGGAGAGAACCCGGGACGATATTATGCAGCTACATCTTTATGAAGGGATGACCCTTCGCGGGGGCTGGTGGATCCTCATGGTGGAGGCCTATTGCGTCAAATGCAAGGCTAAGCGCGAGATGAAGGACCCCGTCGCGGTGGTTCTGAAGAACGGCAAACCTGCGATGAAGGGCAAGTGCCCGGTGTGCGGCACGACGATCATGCGCATCGGAGCGGCAAAGTAAACGCGCGAGGGCTACGAACCGGACTTTGTGTACCGCTCCTTACCATAGTATTAATAGAAGACGAGGCTAAACGCGCATCAAGGTGATCCGGTGAAAGTGCCCGACATCAAAGTCACCCCGCCCGGGCCGAAGGCCCGCGAGATTATCGAACGCGACAAGAAGTACATCGCGACGACGACGAAATCCGCGCCGGTCGTGATCAAGAAGGCCTCGGGCTCGATCGTCGAGGACGTCGACGGGAACCTCCTCATCGACTTCGCCTCGGGCATCTCCGTGCTGAACGTCGGCCACACGCACCCGAAGGTCGTGGAGGCGATCCGCAAGCAGGCGGGAGAGTTCACGCATTTCGCGGGCACCGACTACTACTACGACATCCAGGCGCGCCTCGCCCAGAAGCTCGCGGAGATCACTCCCGGCAACTACCCGAAGAAGTCCTTCTTCGCGAGCTCGGGCGCGGAGGCGAACGAGGCTGCGATCAAGATCGCCAAGTGGAACACGAAGCGGCAGATGTTCCTCGCCTTCCTCGGCGCCTTCCACGGACGGACCCAAGGCGCTCTTTCCCTCACGGGGAGCAAGGCGAAGCAGAAGTCCGGATTCTTCCCGAGCATGCCCGGTGTCGTGCACGTGCCCTTCGCATACTGCTTCCGCTGTCCCTACAAGCTCACCTATCCCTCGTGCGACCTGTACTGCGCGAACATCATCGAGGACCTGTACATGAAGACGATCGCGCCTCCCGAGGACATCGCGGGCGTCTTCGTCGAGCCCGTGCAGGGCGAGGGCGGCTACATCGTGCCGCCGGCGGGCTGGCTCGACCGCATCGGGAAAATCGCGAAGGACCACGGAATCCTGTTCATCGCGGACGAGGTCCAGACGGGCTTCGGCCGCACGGGCAAGATGTGGGGCATCGAGCACTCGAAGGTCGTCCCCGACATCATGACCATGGCCAAGTCGATGGGCAGCGGTGTGCCCGTCAGCGCAGCGGTGTTCCGCGCGGACATGGACTACAAGGAGTCGGGGAAGCACTCGAACACGTACGGAGGCAACCCGATCGCGGCGGCCGCGTCCCTCGCCGTCATCGACGTGATTGAGTCCGAGGGACTCGTGCAGCGCTCTGCGAAGCTCGGCGCGCACATGGCGAAGCGCCTCGACGAGATGAAGGACGAGTACGAGTTCATCGGGGACCGCCGCGGGCTCGGCATGATGCAGGCCACGGAGTTCGTCACGGACAAGAAGACGAACAAGCCGAACCCGCAGATTCGCGATGCGATCGACAAAGACGCCTACGAGCACGGGCTCGTCCTCCTGACTTGCGGCGAGAGCGGGATGCGCTACATCCCGGCGCTCAACATCGAGATGGACGTGCTGGACGCGGGCCT
>JBBSVS010000066.1:0-1400 GCA_038046665.1 Thermoplasmatota archaeon | reverse complement strand
GGTCGAGGATTTTCACCTGCCCGGGGGCATGGGTCGCCAGGGCAGCTTCCACGTCCTCGTCCAAGTCGGGCGAGTACCACGGCAACTGGCTGATGTCCGAGGAGCGGTAGAGCCGCTCCCACCAGTCCGTGGGCGGGGCCACGTTCCGCGAAATCCGCGGTCGGCTATGTCCCTTTGCCCATCCTCACGGCAGGCGCAGGAGCCACCACCGGAGCGGGCGGTTCGTCAGGAGGACCGCGCCGAAGACGGTCCAGAAGAGGGAGTCGAGGGCCGCCGCGGGCGCGGGCAAGGCGACGAGGATGTCCTCCGCGGAGAAGGTCGCCACGTACACCGCGCCGAGCAGGAGCGCGACGACGGCCCGCGCTTTCAGGCTCGCTTCGGACGGGGCCTCGAAGCGCATCTGGACCACTTGCGACTGGAGGATTGCGATGGCCACGAGGCTGAGGACCGCGACGGTGAGGAGGAGGAAGGCCGCCGCGGGGGCGAGGATCGCGAGGACGAGGGAGACCACCGCGCCTGCGGTCAGGGCGAGGGAGAACCGATTCCTTCGCCGCAAGGCGAGGGCCCGCGCGGGCCTGAGGGGCGTCAGAAGAGGCCCTTGATCCGCCCGTCCTCGTCGATGTCCATCGCGAGGGCCGCCGGTTCCGCTCCCAAGCCGGGCATGCGCATGATGTCCCCGCAGATGACCACGAGGAAGCCCGCGCCCGCGGACGCGCGCACGTTGCGCACCTCGAGGGTCCAGCCCTTCGGCGCGCCTCGCTGGTTCTCGTCGTCCGTCAGAGAGAGCTGGGTCTTCGCGATGCACACAGGCAGGTGGTCCAGGCCCGCGTTCGCGAGGCGCTCGAGGTCATCCAGGGCCGCCGCATTGTACTTCACGCTCGCGGCTCCATAGATCTCCATGGCGATCTTCGCAACCTTCTCCTCGAAGGGATCGTCCTCCTTGTAGGTGAAGCGGATGGCGTGCGCCGAATGGTTGGCGGCGTCCAGGACGAGCTTCGCGAGGTCCTGCATTCCTTGACCGCCGTCCCGGTAGGCCGTGTGCGCGGCAGCGCGGACGCCCAGGTCCTGGCCGTGCTCCACGACCGCGTCGATCTCCCGATCCGTGTCCGTAGGGAAGCGGTTCACCGCGACGACAGGCGGGAGGCCGAGCTTCCGCACGATCCCGACGTGCGCGTCCAGGTTCGCGAAGCCCGCCTCGAGGACCTTGAGGTTCTCCTTCTCCAGCTCCTTCTTCTTCGCACCGCCTTGGTGCTTCAGGGAGCGCACGGACGCCACGATGACCGCGGCGTCGGGGACCATGCCGCTCTGGCGGCACACGAGGTCCACGAACTTCTCGCCGCCCAGGTCCGCGCCGAACCCCGCCTCCGTGCACACGAGGTCCGCGGAGCCGAGGGCGAGGC
>JBBSVS010000065.1:0-1009 GCA_038046665.1 Thermoplasmatota archaeon | reverse complement strand
ATGGCCGCGGACACGCGGCGCGAATCAAAGGGCTACGTTCGCACGGACGATCTCGCTCTCCGCTCCTCCATGGATGAGACTGATGTACGCCGGCCTAGGCCGTCGTGGCTCACGCGGCAATGCGCTCCGAATCAGATCGATGTCCAGATCCGGGCGACACCGTTGCACGGCGTTCACGAAGGCGTCCCACTGGGTCTCAAAGGGCATCGAGTAGGGATCGCCGAAATCAGGGATCGACTCGAGCGCCTTCGCGATGAGGCGGGAGTGGACTTGCGCGAGCTTGGGGTATCGCGGGTTCCCCTCGAGGTCGGCCTTGAGGTTCGCGAGGGCCTGCTCGAAATATCCGAGGGGACGACCGCGGAGCGGGAGCATGGACCGGACGGCCCCGCAGTCGAGGCAGTAGGGGTGGAGGCGCGTCGTTGAAGCCTGATCCGGGACCGCCTCGAGCCACAGCCGCTGGTCCGCTCTTCCGGGGCGGTGCTGGTGGCTGTCTTCGGTCCCCCCCGACTCCGGGCTGAGCTCCTTCGGCCGGACCGGCGAGCGGGATTCTAGGCTTGTCGCAGTTTCAGAGTCCGCGATGCCGATCACACCACCCCTCCGGCCCACCCCGACAGCGCGGCGCGCATGTCAGGATCCCCAAAGCCGAGGTAATACCATCCTTGAAAATATGCTGACTATATAATAATGATGTCAAGTTGTCAAGACTGTCAACCTCGCGAGGCGAATTGAGGATTCGACCGGCGGCGGGGATGACGGCTTTCATCGGATTGACCTTCTCAGAGAGCGCGCACGCTGATGCCCGCGGCCTTCCCCTCATCCTCCCGCGAGAGTCAGTTTCGTGGCCGCAGGCGGTTCATGCCGATTCGTTCAGGTGCGCACCGTTTGACCTTTTTCCTCCTTCTGTGCCGAGGCGATGAGATCGATGTACGCGGGCCTCGCCCGTCGCGGTTCACGGGGCATGGCCCGTTCGAGGAAATCGAGATCGAGGTCCGGCCGGTATCGCTGGACC
>JBBSVS010000064.1:5030-6957 GCA_038046665.1 Thermoplasmatota archaeon | reverse complement strand
CCTCGCGGGGCTCTTGAGCAGGCGCCGCGTGGCCAGGGCCAGGGGGATGGCGCCCGCGACCGCCATGACGGGGGCGATGACCGCCGGGACCGCGGGGACGAGCAGGCCCGGGGCCGCACCGAGGGCCAGGAGGCCCGCGTCCGTTCGGTTGAGCCGCGCATCCCGCGGGAGCGGGGCCGTCGCGAGCACGTAGACGCACAGGGCGGAAAGGACGAAGGCCACACCCCAGATCACGCCGGCCTGTCCGAGGACGTTCGCGAGGAGCAGTCCGACCCCGGAGGCGGCGACGACCGCGCCCGCGAACTCGGGGGGCGGGGCGGCCCACCGCTTCCGGTTCGTGCGTGTGCGGGTCGGCCTCGTGCGGGTCGTCTCCTCCGTGACCGCGCGGGCCCTCGGGCGTGGTGCCATGGGCGCCACGGGCTGCGAGGCCTTCGCGGGTCCGCTCTTTGCGGCGGGACGAGATGCGGGCACCGGCTCGGCTGCCGGGAGGCGAGCGGGAAGGGAGGGGGCCGGCGAGGCCCGCTTGACGATCTTGGGGACCTTCGACACGCGTGGGACCGGTCGGACCGCCGGGACAGGCTTCTCGGATGGGGGCTTCGGACTCGGGGGGACGTCCAGGTCCTCCAAGAAGGCGTCGACCTTGGCGAGCCCGGGCTCTTTCTTCTTGAGGTCGCACACCGGGCAGGGCGCAAGGACGCCAACCTTCTCCGAACCGCAGGTCGGGCAGAGGATCGGCCGTTCGGCCTCCTCCTCCCGGGGACCCTCGTCCCTTGCGGCCAGCGGCCCGGGGGGTTCCTCTGTCGGTCGGAGGTCCTCGCCGCAGATCTCGCATTCCGGGCAATCAGGTTCGCTGTCCGCGCCGCAGACGGGGCAGAGGACCAGGTCGAGGATGTCCCGCTCTCCGGGCGTCTCTTCCTCGGGGCCGGACTCGAACTCGGCCCCACAGCGCGCGCACTTCATATCGCCCGCGGCCACGAAGCCGCCGCAGTTCGTGCAGAGGTACAGCAGCCCGTCCTCGTTCCGTTCCAGGACGGAGTCCACGTCGCGGTCCTTGAGCTGCTTGGGATGGCGGTAGCCCTTCTCGAACAGCGCCAGGGCCTTCTCCCGGTCAATGCCGAAGGCTCGGCTGAGGCGGACGACTGCCTCGTCGATGACGAAGGCCCCGCAGTTCTCGCACTCCGTCTCGTCCGGGGGCATCGGCTCCTGGCAGACGGGACACAGGGCCCGGGCTGTCTTCCCGGGCATGACGGCGGACGATGCCGGTCTTCGGGCCATAAAGCCATTGACCCTGTTGTCAGCCCCGATACCGGCCCGTCGGGGCGCTTAAGTAGCCCGCCCTCCTTGGGAGACCCCCATGCCGGCGACCCAGCTCGAGTTCGGGGGAGCCTTGGTCCTCGGGATCGCGCCGGCCCTCGCCTTCCTCTACCTGTCCCTTCGGCGGTTCGACCGGCCCCACACGGAGTACACGCTCTTCGACGACCGACGGGTGTTCGGCGGGCTCGCGGTGGGCCTGATCGTCGGCGCCTTGGCGTCCATCCTCGACACGTCCGTGCTCGCGTTGGCCTTCGATTTCGTCAGCTCCCTCGTCGCCCTCTTCGCCCTCTTCGCGGTGGACGAGATGTTCAAGCTGGTCTACCTCAATCGCAAGGGCTACAGCGGTCGGTTCGACACCACGTTCTACGGGGTCTCGGTGGGCGTCGGGATGGCGGCGACCGTGGTCGTGGGGAGCGTGATCTGGGTCTCCCTCCCCCAACTCCAGGCCGCTCAGGGGACGGACCTCGTCATCGACCTCCTTCTCCTCGTCCTCTTCTCGTGCAGCTTGAGCCTCGTGCACGCGGACACGGGCGCCCTGATCGGCTTCGGCGCCTCCCGGGGAGACCTGTGGTCGGCCTTCCTGCGGGCCCTGGCCGTCCGGTTCGCCCACGGG
>JBBSVS010000064.1:0-5020 GCA_038046665.1 Thermoplasmatota archaeon | reverse complement strand
CCCTCCTCCTCGCTTTCTTCCTCGGTGCGCCGACCGCGTGGGCCTTGCTCTCGACGGCCACCTCCTTGGCCTTCGCGGGGATCGTCTACCACTACGTGTACACGCAGATCCTCCCGGGCACCCTCCCCGAGGACGTCCGCCGGGAGATGCGGCGGGAACGGCGGGCCCGCCCCGTCAAGGAGTGAGCCCGACGGTCCGGTAGAAACCCTCTTTCGGCTGGAACACCGCGTTGTTCCGGATCAACGCGTCCAGGGCCGCCTCGGGCTCCGGGATGCCGAGGCCCACGAGGACCTTCGTCCAGTCCTCCAAGGTGAAGACCTGCAGCTCCTTCGTGAGTTCGAGGGCGGCGGCGCGGATGCGGCTGACCCGGTCGCCTTCCTTCGGCACGGCGGCCACCACGCGGGCGTGGACGTCGCGGATCCGGGGCCGCTTCGGCGGCGCGAGGTCCCGCTCGACAATCTTGAGGCCTCCCGCGATCTCCGCATTCACGCGCGCGACCAGGGGTGCGAGCTCTCTCGCGGTCTGCGCGCGGGCCTTCACCTTCGCCGGGAGCACCCGGATCTCGAAGCCGCAGGAGCAAGCCGTGGTCTTCTGCTTCAGGTCTACGCCCTTCGCCCTCTTGCATCGCGGACACACGACGACGCCGTACATGGACTCAGGTCATGAACACGACGGCGGCGAGGCAGGCGCCGTAGTGGTCCATGGGGGTGCTGAGCTCCTCAATGCGATACTCGATCCGCCGGAACTTGATGCCGCGCAGCTTCGCCATCTCCCCCATCTTCCACTCCAGGACCTCTCGGAGGGACTGCTTCGTCCCGTGCATGTGGCCCTCGGCCACATAGCCGCCGAGGCCGTCGTCGCGGAATCCGTAGGCGACGCCCGCGGAGATCGTCTCCCCTTCGCCTCCGCGCTGCTGGGCGAGGACGCAGAAGGTGATCGTCCCCATGGGCAGGTCGCGTTTCCTCGTCTGTCGGATCCCAACGGGCAGGACGGAAGAGACGGACACGATGTTCTGCTCGGAGAGGCCCGCGTTCTGCAAGGCTTCGTCGAAGGCGTTCAGGTCCGATACTTTCGAGACGGCCTTTCCCGAGGTCACGAAGAACTTCGTTGGGATGGGCAACATGGTGCTCTGCGAACACGGCACAACGACCCCCTCGGCTTAAGCGTTTGCAGCGGGGCCGCGCCTGCGGGTTTAATATTAATTCATATATTTATATTATTATCTCCATATTGATTTACGCTCGGCGCCTTCCGTCCCCGCGGCCCGAGTCAATCTTCGGTGCCACGGCCCGCGCCATGCTGTAGGCGTCCTCGCCCCAGGAGTAGTACCCATAGAGGACACCATCGGTGTGATACCCGAGCCCGCGGTAGAACTCGATGGCCCCGAAGTTCTGCGTGCTCACCTCGAGGCGGACCACCATGCATCCTCGCTCCCGCGCCGAGTCCTCCGCGGCCTGCATCATCCTCGTCGCAATCCCGCGGCGCCGAGCTTGAGGGATCACCGCGATGGAGAGGACCCGACATGCCGTGCCTTCGAAGAGGAGCATGAGGGCCCCCAGGATTTCGCCCCGCTCGGCCTCTTCCACCAGGGTCAGGGCCCTCTCGTTCGTCAGAATCCATTCCACATGGTCCTTGCGGAAGCGCCGCTCCTGAAAGCACTCGGTCTCGATGTCGTACAGGGGTCCCAGGTCGTCGTGCGTGGCCACGCGGAGCAAGGTGCGGTCGCAACGCGAGATGGGACTTGTGCTTTTCCCTCGAGCCGCGAAAGGGTAATCTAGGCCCATCGGAATGGCGCCGGGGCCCATGGTCGCGATCGCCGACATCTTGAAGGGAGGCCACACCGGCCAGACCGTCGAGCTGCGCGGCTGGATCCACCGCACGCGCACGATGGGCGGCAAGGCCTTCGTTGTCCTGCGGGACGCCACGGGAATTCTTCAGGTCACGCTCGCGAAGGACGCGGTCTCTCCGGAAGCCTTCGCGGCAGCGGAGAAGGCCCTAATCGAATCCTCCGCGATCGTCAAGGGCACCATCGTCGCGGACAAGCGCGCCCCGGGCGGCTACGAGGTCCGGGCCTCCGACTTCCACGTGGTCCATTTCGCGGAGAAGTTCCCCATCCAGGAGGACCTGAGCGAGGAGTTCCTCCTCGACATTCGGCATCTGTGGGTCCGCTCCCAGAGGATGACGGAGATCTTCCGCATCCGCGACAGTGCGTTCAAGGCGGTCCACGAGTACTTCCGAGGCCAGGGATTCTGGGAGGTACACCCGCCGATGATCACGCCCGCGGGCAGCGAGGGCGGGTCCACGCTCTTTGAGCTCGACTACTTCGGCCGCAAGGCCTACCTCACCCAGTCGTGGCAGCTCTACGCGGAAGCCCTTGTCCTCGCGATGGAGAAGATCTACTACATCGGTCCCTCCTTCCGGGCGGAGAAGTCCCGCACGACGCGACACCTGACGGAGTACTGGCACGCGGAGATGGAGCAGGCCTGGGTGGGCATGGACGAGGTGATCAAACACGCGGAGGGCGTGATCTCCCACGCGTGCCAGGTCGTTGCGGAAGACCACCCCGGCGACGTCGTGGCGCTCGGGCGAACGCCCGAATTCCTGAAGGCGGTGAGGCCGCCCTTCGAGCACATGACCTACGACGACGCCCTGAAGACCCTGAAGTCCAAAGGCATGGACCTCGAGTGGGGCAAGGACCTCCGCACCCTCGAGGAGCGCGCCCTCACCGAAGGCAAGACGAAGCCCGTCGTCGTGACGCACTACCCGCGCGTCTCCCAGGCCTTCTACAAGGCGAGGGACCCCAAGCACCCGGACCTCGTCCTGGGCTTCGACGTCATCGCGGGCGACGGCGTCGGCGAGATGGTCGGCGGCAGCGAGAGGGAGACGGACCTGGAGACGATCAAGAAGTCCCTCCTCGAGCAGGGCGCGGACCCGAAGTCCTACGACTGGTACCTCGACTCCCGCCGGTACGGCAGCGTGCAGCACGCGGGCTTCGGCATGGGCATGGAGCGGCTCATCCAGTGGATCTGCAAGCTCGAGCACATCCGCGATGCGGTCCCCTTCCCGCGCACGCCCGCCCGCTTCTCGCCGTGAGGGGACATCTTCTTACCCCCGCTCCGGTTTGGCGGGGGCGATGGGTGAGGCCGACAATCCCTTCCAGCCCCTTTTGGACGAGCACGAGGACTTCGTGGAGAAGCTCGTGGAGCTGGAGGCGACCCTGGACGAGATGATACGGACCCAGGAGGCGAGCGAGGGAAACCGGGAGATCCTCGACGAGTCCGTCCGCTTCTTCGAGGAAGAGCTCCTCCCCCACTTCGCGAAGGAAGAGGAGGTCGTCCTACCTCCCTTGGAGGCGGCGATCGGCCGCTTCGGCAGCCTCGTCAACGTGGTTGGGTACGAGCACGAGGAAATCCGGCGGGAGATCCGCAAGTTCAAGGACGCCCGACGGGAGCTGGACGAGGCCGAGGAACCGTGGTCCGTGATCGAAGAGCTCAACCGCCACGGGATCTTCACGTACCAGTTCCTCTGGGACCATTTCCGCAAGGAGAAGATGAGTCTCTTCCCCACCGCGATGGAGCGGCTGTCCCCCGAGGAGCTGCAGGCGATTCGCGCGAAGCTAGCGAGGGCCTAGGGCTTCCAGAGCCTTCCGGAGCCTAGACGCAAGCCCGTCCAGCTCGGTCTGTGCGGACGTCGCTCCGTATCGCGGGCCCATGCGCAATCCGACGCCATCGCCGGAGTACCTCGGATACACGTGGAGATGGACGTGGAAGATTTCCTGGCCCGCCACTTCGCCGTCCGCGAGGTGGAAGTTGACCCCCTCGCACCTCACTCCGCCTTTTCGCAGCGCGGCAGCCACGCGCGCACCGGTCTGGAAGATGCGGCCGCCGTCCTCTGGGGGCAGGTCCTCGAGCATCGCCGCGTGGGCCTTCGGGATGACGAGGGCGTGCCCCGGATTGATGGGCTGGATGTCCAGGTAGGCGAGCGTACGGTCGTCCTCGTAGAGGATGCTCGCCGGGGCCTCGCGCCGCGCGATTTTGCAGAAGACGCACGAGGCCGATGAGGATTCCGCCATCGTCGCTGCGAACCCCGCGGCCACCTTCAACCTTGCGGCGGCATCAGGACAGACCTCGCGCCAGGGAGGAACCCCGCTCCGCCCGTACGAATGCGAGGAAGCGGTGGAGGCCCTGGCGGTGGGCCACGAAGGTTGACGTCGCCACCAGATAGACCACGAGGGAGACCGCGAACCAGAGGACCGCGAGGGCCAGGAGCCAGGGGAAGATTCCGGAGACGAGGAGCTCCGCGCCGATGCCAATCAGGAAGCACGCAAGGCCGACGACGAGGGCCAGCCACGCCCACGTCCTCAGGCGCGTGATTTCCTGGCCTGCCTCGAAGCCCGCCTTCAGGGCCTGCCTCGTTTCCGAATCGACTCCTTGCTCGATGCCCTGGAAGAAGTCCTCGGGCAGATCGTAGACGGCATCATAGAAGGCCTTGACGCTCATCGCCCAGAGGGCTCCGGGTGGGGTTGCCAACGTGGCATCCGCTCCGCTTCCCGAGAGGGCCCCGCGTGGGCGTAGGCTTTGCGGGGAAATCCCCCCACGCGGGTTTACGTCCCCTTCGGCGGGATGTTGTGGTTCAGGCGGAAGAAGTTCGTGGGGTCGTACTTCGCCTTGACGGACGTGAGCTTCCGGTAGAGGGACGCCCCAGAGGCCGCCTCGACCATCTCCTCCATCGCGTCCGCGAGGAAGTTCACGTAGACGCCACCCTCGACGACGATTCCGAGTTTCCTGGGGAACTGGTGGTGGCTCCTCCTCGGGTTGGTCGTGTTCGCCGCGGTCCTGTTCGCGGCGCTCGTCGTGCGGCGCGTTCTGGTAAAGGTTGCGCACCACGTGGCTGAGCACATCCAGGCCGACGATATCCACGGTGCGGAAGGTGGCGCTTTTCGGCCAGCCCATCTCCGCCCCGGTCAGCGCATCCACCTCCTCGATCGTGAGGCCATCCTCCTGCATTCGCCGCATGACGT
>JBBSVS010000063.1:0-3158 GCA_038046665.1 Thermoplasmatota archaeon | reverse complement strand
GAGGAGATTGCGAAGGCGATCCTGTTCCTCGCGAGCGACGAGGTCCCCTTCATGACCGGCGCCGCGCTGTCCGTGGATGGCGGCGCGACAGCCCAGTGACGGCCATCCCGTGCAGGCGGTGCAGGTACGTCTTCGGGATCACGAGCTTGCACGTGCGGTAGGGGTCCACGTCCTGGCTGATGCGCAGGGCGCACACGAGGGAGGCGAGCATGTAGGCCTCCTCCCAGGCATGCCCCGCCCGCGGGCCAGGAGGTCCACGCCGTCCGCCGTCGCGATCTTCGCCGCTTCGTCGAGGGTTTCTGCGCTCCCGAGGGCCATCCAGGCGTCCCGCGTCTCGACGGCGGGCCGTCTCAGCCCGAGGCCCGGAATCAGGTCCGCCTTCAGCTTCACGGTTCCCATGATCTCGATGCCCGTCACGCAGACCTCGCCGTCGGCCATGATCGCATGGATGTCCGCGAGGGCGAGCATGGCCCCCGGCTGGGAGACCGGCAGGTAGACCGCGTTGCCCTTCGTGATCTCCTTCGTGTCCAGGTTCCCGCCGTGGCCGTGCGGGTAGAAGGTCGAAAGACTTGGCCCAACGGTCGCCACGCCAATCGTCCCGATGTGCGGGCGGATGGGGATGCGGATATCCTTGGAGAAGGAGGCCACGCCGTCCCGGATGGGGATGATCTTCGTCTTCGCTTCTGCGACGCGGTCCCCAAGGACTCCGAGCTCGGGCTCGATGCCCACGTAGCCCTCCTTGTCGACCCGGACGTCCAGGATCCGCGCCGCAGAGCGTCCCCGGGATCCGCCCCGCACACCTCGATGGGTCCCGTGGCTCCGTTCACGTGGTCCAGGTCGATCTTCGTGAGGAGGTCCGCCTCGGCATTGATCTGCTCCCCGCAGGAGTCTTGGCAGACGACCTCTATCGTCTCGCCGGGATCCATGGCGGTGACGGGCTTGAGGTCCGGCCCGAAGGAGAAGATCTGCTCCTTCTTGTACGACACGCGACGCAAGTCCAATGCCCCGCACTGGCACGGCACATCCGGTACGTAACGCCGTGCCGCGAACATTATTCCGTCCGGTCCCGATGCCCCTGCGTGCGTCTGAGCGTCGAGGCGGATCTGCGGGAGAAGTTCCCGGGTCTGGATGCCCACCTCGTCGAGGTCCACGGCCTCCGCGTGGCGGAGCGGAGCGAGCGGCTCGATGCCTTCGTGCCCATCTTGGTCCGCGAATTCCGTGAGCATCTCGTCCTCGAGACGCTGAAGGACGAACCGTTCCTGCGGTGCTACCGGGATTTCTATTGGCGCGTCGGGATCGACCCGACGAAGATCCGCCCCGCCTCGGAGGCCCTTCTGCGTCGGGTCCTACAGGGAAAGGATCTCCCGCGGATCAACACCCTCGTGGACGCGTACAACCTGGCGTCGATGAAGACCCGAATCTCCATCGCGGCCTTCGACGGGGCCCACCTTCGCGGGGACCTTCGGATGCGCCACGCGCGGGAGGGCGAGGAGTTCCTCGGGATCGGGATGGAGAAAGCCGCGGTGCTCAAGGGCGTCGAGGTCGTCTGCGAGGACGACGATGGTCTGACCGCCGTCTACCCCTACCGGGACGCCCATCGTACCCGGGTCACGACAGCCACCGCGGACACCGTCTTCATGACCTGCGGCGTGCCGGGGATTGGACCGCGGGCCCTGATCGAGGCCGCGGAGACCACGAAGGAATTCGTGGAGCGCTTCTGCCGCTGAGATTGCAGACAAGAGGAAGGTGGGCCCGCCGGCGCGGACCCATGAATCGTCTCAGTGGTTCTTGCCGCCCTCGGCCGTCCCGTCCATCGCCGCCTGCACGGCGCCATCTGCCTGGACCAGGCCCCAGCCCGTCTGGTGTCCGGGGCCACCGAGGGACTTGCTCGTGTCCCAGCAGTTGTCGTGGGTGTAGGGGAAGGTCGCGAACCAGCAGCCCGTTGGGATGGGCATCGCGGTGGACCGCAAGATCTTCTCCGCCTGGGCCTGGGTCAGACCCGGGTTCACGGACAACATGAGGGCCACCACGCCCGTGGTCGTGGGCGCGGAGAAGCTCGTCCCGCTGATGAAGTAGTACGGGTTCGGCACGTTCGCTGGCGGCCCCGGATCTGCGGGCGGGTACGCCTTGCCGTCCGGGATGTAGGGCAGGAGCATGAACCGGCCGGGCGCGACCACGTCGAGTTCCTGGCCCCGGTTCGGGTACTCGTAGCCGGACCACCAGACCATGAACCACTCGTTGGCGGCCGTGCCGCCTTCGGGCACGTCGTCCATCCACCACTGGTTGTTCAGGTAGGTCTGGTCTCCGTTCCACTGCTTCTGCCAGCCTCCCGCACCCGCGCTGATGACGATCGGGTACGCGCCAGGCCAGCCCATGGGGTACGGCCCGTCATTGCCGGCGCTGGCGACGATGAGAATCCCGTGATCCACGAGCCTCTGGATCAGCGCTTCCTCCGCGTCGGAGTGGCTCGACCCTCCAAGACTCATGTTGATCACGATGGGCTTGCCCTGCAGGACGCCCTCCTTCAGCTCGATC
Organism: Thermoplasmatota archaeon; assembly: GCA_038046665.1. Taxonomy (GTDB): domain Archaea; phylum Thermoplasmatota; class Thermoplasmata; order RBG-16-68-12; family RBG-16-68-12; genus RBG-16-68-12. The sequence continues at coordinate 623 of JBBSVS010000063.1, read as the reverse complement.
ACGTAGTCCCACGCGCTGTAGATGGAGCTGTCCCAGCAGTACACCCCGTTGTCGCAGACCTTGATCGGGACGATCGTCGCCTTCGGCGCGACCCCGGGCACGAGGTAATCGCCGGGCGTTCCCGTGGCGGAGTCCGGCAGGAAGCCGCCGGTCACAGACTTGTCGTGGAGCTTGTAGCCGATGATTGTCGCGGCCGTGGCCGTGCCGTGGCCGTTCCGGTCATTCTCGAGCTGGTCGGGCACCGGGTTGCCGTTGTGGCCCGTGAAGCTGCGGCCCAGGTCGACGCGGACCTGTTTCTCGTCCAGGAAGTCCCGCCACATGGGCAGGAGGCCCGCGTCCAGGAGGGCCACGTAGACGCCCTCGCCCGTCGCGGCGGTCTTCTCCTTATCGATGAAGTCGAGGTTCCAGGTGTTCGCGATGGCCAGCGGCGACGTGGCCGGTGTCACCGTCTGCGCCGTCGGGGTTCGCACGCTGTCCTCCCGGATGCCCACGACGAAGTTCAGGGAGAGCACGCTCGAGATGCGGCCCTGGGGTAGGTTCCCCGCGGCGAGCGGGAGGTGCTTGTACCCATGGACACCGTTCAGACCCGCAGCCTCGAGGGCGGCGAGCTGTTCGGGTGTCGC
>JBBSVS010000062.1:0-1134 GCA_038046665.1 Thermoplasmatota archaeon | reverse complement strand
TCCAGGCGATGCGCCACACCCAGCGGTCTCTCTTCGGGCTGCAGTTCCACCCGGAGGTGGAACACACCCAGTTCGGCTACGACATCTTTCGCAATTTCCTGAAGGTGTGCGAAGGCAAAGCGTAGGCGGGCTTTTTGCCGCCAGGAGGCGTTCCGGCTTCGTGGCCCTCCGCGAGCCCGCCGAGGAGATCCTCGAGGAGGCGCTGCGCTCCCGCCACGACGAGACCTTCGAACGGGCCCTGGGACGGGCGGTCCGCCACCATGGCGGGGCCTATGCCGACTACGTCGAGCTCATGTCCCGAGTGCGGGAACGCGCCCGGACGGAGAAGATCGACATGAAAAAGGCGGCCCGCCACCTCGCGGATCACTTGTAGGCCGCGGGGTTCACGAGGAAGTCCGGCTTCTTCCCGTCCAGGGCCTTCAGGATCTGCTCCGCGATGATCGCGCCCGCGCGCGCCTGGGCCTCGTGGGTCGAGGCCCCCAGGTGGGGAGTGAAGACCGCATTCGGTGCGGCAAGGAGCGGGCTGTCCGTGGGAGGTTCCTTCTCGAACACGTCGAGGGCCGCGCCCGCGATCGTGCCCGCCTTGAGAGCTTCCGCCAGGGCGGCGGCCTGGACGATCTCCCCGCGCGCACAGTTCACGAGGTACGCGGTGCGCTTCATCTTCGCCAGCTCCTTCGGCCCGATCATCCCTTTCGTCTCCGGGGTCGAGGCGGCGTGGATGCTCACGTAGTCCGACTGGGAGAGGACCGCGTCTAGGTCGACGAGCGTGATGCCCAGCGTCTCGGCGGTCAGCGGGGTGAGATAGGGGTCGTACGCGATGACCCGCATGCCGAAGGCCTGCGCACGCTTCGCGACCTCCGCGCCGATGCGGCCGGACCCGACGAGGCCGAAGGTCTTCCGGAAGAGTTCGTGGCCCTCGAACTTCTTCTTCTCCCACTTGCCCTCCTTGATGGACTTATCGGCCGACGGGAGGAAGCGGCTCAAGGACAGCATGTGACCGATCGCGAGCTCGGCGACGCTCACGGAGCTTGCGGTGGGAGCGTTGACCACGAGGACCTTCCGCGCGGCGGCCTCGTCCACGTCGATGTTGTCCACGCCGACGCCGGCGCGGCCCGCCACGTTCAGATTCGCTGC
>JBBSVS010000061.1:762-13171 GCA_038046665.1 Thermoplasmatota archaeon | reverse complement strand
GAGGGGAAGGGAGGCCCACGGGACGCCCACGGCCCTCCATGGACCCCGCCGATTAAAAAGCTCCCTCCCGAGCACCGTTAGAGGAAACCCGAACGTCTTCCGCGCGGCTAAATCCCCAGACCTCCTACGCATCTCGTGGTACGACCATGTTCGCCCACCCGCGCACCTTCGCGGTCCTCCTGACGATCGCCCTCGCGTCCAGCGGCACGGTCCTGGGGATCCACATGATCCTCGCCGGGTCCGCTTCGAGCGGTTCCGACTACGGGCTCGACACGAACGGGAACGGGAAGTACGACTGGCTCGTGGTGAACGCGGACGTGAACCTGCCCTCCGCGGGGACGTGGATGATCAACGCGGTGCTGTCCTCCTCCACCGCTCCGGTGAGCGGCTCCTGCGGGCCTCGGATCATGCCCCTTCCCATGATGGGCGCCGCAGAGGCGTCCCCGCTGCCCGCGTCGACCACCTGGCCGATCGCCTGGGCCTACGAGAGCTACTTCTTCGAATCCAGCGCCCAAATCGTCCGCGTGGCCTTCAACGGAACGGAGATCGACCGCGCCGGGGTGAACGGCCCTTACACGGTCGAGCTCACGATGTCCCTCGGCGGTTCGCCCATCGTCTACGGCGGCATCGCGTCCTCCGAGCCCGGGTCCATGCCCGTCCGGCCGACGGACGAGGGGATCACGTGGACGTACGTCACGAAGGCCTATGCGTTCACGGACTTCGACGTGCCGGTCCGGCCCGCGTACTTCACGGGCGGCCACAGCGACCTCGGCGTGGACGTCGACTCCGACGGCCTGTACGACTTCCTGGAGATCCGCGCGGACGTGCACGTGAACGTGGCGGGCACGTACTACTTGAATGGGGTCCTCTACAAGTCCCAGGGCAACGTCGACATGCCGAGCCTGAGCCTCGGGTACGCGTACCGGGACGTCAGCCTCTCTCCGGGGGACACCTCCGTCGACCTGCGGTTCCGGGGCGACACGATCCGCGCCGCCGGGGTGGGTGGGCCCTACGACTTCTCCCTCACCTTGTACGGCCCCAGCCTGCCTCCCTACATGGGGAACGGCACGGTCTTGCCTTATCCGAGTGACCCCGTCGCCCTCACGCCCGTGCCGCCCGAGCCGAGCCTCATGCCCGTGTACTACTACCCGGAGACGTTGTGCGGGTCCACTGGCGGGTATCCCGCCTCGTCCTTCAACGCCCAGTCCGAGCTGGTGACCTACACGGGCGTCTTCGACGAGGTGCCGCAGGATTGGGACCAGGACGGGCTCTACGACCTGCTGACGATCCGGGCCCAGGTGGACGTGTACGTGTCCGCGGTCTTCGACCTGCAGGGCGTCCTGCGGTCGGCCGACGGCACGGTGCTCGTTGCCTCGGTGAACCTCTCCATGTGGCTTCCCCAGGGCGTGGGATGGGCCGACTTCACGTTCCTCGGTCCCGACATCCGTGCGAGCGGGATCGACGGTCCGTACCGCGCGACCCTGTCCCTGACCCCGGGCGCGCGGGGTCTCGACCCGACGATCACCTACTCGACCGCGGCTTACCGGGCGACGCAGTTCGACGCCGACGGGTACAAGTGCTACAACTGCACGGTCCCGCTCCCATGAGGTCGCGGGCGCAAGCCTAAATCGTCGCAGGCCCGTCCCGCCGATGTGGAACGCGAGGATCCCCGTCACGTGCTGCGCGAGCTGGGCGTGCGTCCGAGCAAGGGCCGCGGGCAGCACTTCCTCGTGGACCGCCGCGTGGCGGGCCGTCAGATTGCCCACGCGGGCCTCCATCCCTCGGACGTGGTCCTGGAGATCGGCCCGGGACTGGGGATCCTGACGCGAGCCCTGTCCGAGTGCGCGAAGCGCGTCGTGGCCATCGAGTCGGACCGCCGGTTTGCGCAGTATCTGCGGCGCGCGGTCCCGGAGGCAGAGATCGTCCATGGGGACGCGCTGAAGGTCGACTGGCCCGACTTCGACGTGATGGTCTCGAACCTGCCGTACCAGATCTCCTCCCCGCTCACGTTCAAGCTCCTCGACACACCCTTCGACCGCGCGGTCCTCATGTACCAGTGGGAGTTCGCGCGGCGAATGATTGCGAAGCCCGCCACGCCGGACTACTCGCGCCTCAGCGTCGGCGTGTACGTGCGCGCGTCCTGCGAGCTCCTCGAGCGGGTGCCCCGCAACGCCTTCCATCCCCAGCCCCGGGTGGATTCCGCGCTCGTCCGCCTCGAGCCGCGACCGAGTCCCTTCCCGATCCACGACCCAGATGCCTACGACGCGGTCGTGGACGCGCTCTTCGAGCACCGCCGCAAGACCGTGGAGAACGGCCTGCGCCTCTCCTGGGCCCGCTTCGCCCCGAGCCGCGAGGCCCTCGAGCCGGTCCTCGTGGACCTCCCCTTCCGAGGCCGGCGCGTCGAGGAACTGCGCCCGGAGGACATCGCCTTCCTGGCGGATGCGATGGCCAGGGCGAAAGGTTAATGGGCCGTCCACAAATAGCGCCCGTCACCTTTCCCGAGGGGCTCCATGGTCCGGAAGAAGACCCGTTCTGAACTCGATCAAGCGGAGATCAGGCTGGAGAGCCTCCTCGAGAAGCGGGACGCCTTCAACCAGGAAGCCCAGCTCGCCCGCCAGGAACGGGACATGGTCCACGACAAGAAGCGCGAGCTGAGCGCGAAGCTCCGGGAGCTCAAGGACAAGCGGGCCGCCTTCGTCTCCCAGGCCCGGGTGCACCGCGCAAAGCGGGACGAGTTCCAGACGAAGGCCAAGGCCCTCATCGAGCTGCGCCGCAAGATGCGTTCCCACGTCGGCGGTTCCGTGACCCAGGAGCTCCGGAACCTGAAGAAGCAGATCCAGCAGATGGAGATGCGGCAGCAGACGGCCTCTCTCACCCTGAGCGAGGAGAACGACCTCATCGACGAGCTCAAGGAGCACCTCAAGCGGGCGAAGGAGCTCGAGTCCCTCAAGACGGAGCAGGACGCGATCTCCGAGGAGGTCAAGGACTTGGACTCCACGATCACCGAACTCTTCGCCCGGGCGGAGAAGGAGCACCAGACCGCGCTGGAGTTCAGCGCCCAGGCCCAGGCCGTCCACCAGGAGACCGTGGAGCTCGTCAGCACGATCTCCGCTTTGGCGATCGAGGGCAATGCGAAGCACGAGGCCTACCTGGAGGCGAGGGCGAAGGCGGACGAGATCCACGCGAAGGTCGTGGAGATGCGCGACAAGGTCCTGTCCATCCGGGGCGCGAAGCGCGCGGAGGCACGGGAGTCCCGCGAGCTCCTCCGGACCCAAAACCGCTCCGTACGCAAGGTCCTCTACGACGAGAAGAAGCTCGAGGAGTCGGCGGACGAGGCCCTCAAGGCCCTGTTGCAGACGGGCCGCGTGGAGATCGGACGATGAAGGCGGTCATCCTCGCGGGCGGGGAGGGCACGCGGCTCAAGCCCCTGACGTACAAGCGGCCGAAGCCGTTGATGCCCGTCGCCGGCCGGCCGTGCATCGACTACGTGATCCGCTCCCTCGTGGCCTCGGGCTTCAACGAGATCATCACGACGACCGCATACCTGAGCGACACCCTGATCAAGTCCATCGGGGACGGCCTCGAGTACAACGCCTCGATCCTCTACAGCTTCGAGGAACACCCCGCCGGGACCGCGGGCGCCGTCCGCCGTGTGGGGAACTTCATCGACGACACCTTCGTCGTCGCGATGGGCGACATCCTTGCCGACGTGGACTTCAAGGCCCTCTGGGACTTCCACAAGCGGAAGGGCGGCGTCGTCACGATTGCCCTGACGGAGGTCGAGGACCCCACGCAGTACGGGATCGTGGGCATCGATTCGAAAGGCCGAATCCAGAAATTCAAGGAGAAGCCGACGCGGGAGGAGGCCTTCTCGAAGCTCGCCAACGCGGGCATCTACGTGTGCGAGCCGGACATCCTGGATTTCATCCCCGCGGACCAGAAGTTTGACTTCGCCAGGGACCTGTTCCCGAAGTTGCTCTCCAAGGGCCTCGCTCTCTACGGCTCGAGGCTCGAGGGCGTGTGGATGGACATCGGTCGGCCGCACGATCTGTGGAAGGCGAGCATGGAAGTCGTCCGGCGCGAAGGCCGCCCCCTGAAGCGGCCGGGCGTGGCCAGCGAGGGACCCGTGATTCTCGACGCGAACGCGCACCTCGAGGAAGGCGTCACCCTCAAGGGTCCGTGCTACGTCGGTCCCGGCACGATCCTGCGCCGGGGGAGCATCGCGGACAACGCCTGCCTCTACGAGGCCGCGCGCCTCGAGAGCCGTGCCGTCGTCCGGAACAGCATCGTGCTCGAGGGGAGCGTCGTCGGGCCTTCCGCCGAGATTCTGGACAGCGTCGTCTCCCGCAACTGCGTGATCGAAGAGGGCGCGCGGATTTCGGGCAGCATCATCGGCGACGACATGACCGTCCGCGCAGGCTCGCGCCTCGAGAATGCGACGGTCTCGTAGGCGGACCTCGGTCTCACGCGGGCGGACCGTCTGGAATCGGTTTTATACGCGCATTCCGGATGGCGAGGCTCATGCGTCTGAAATGGACGTGGATTCTGGCTGCGGCATCCATCGTCCTCCTCGTCTCCCTTCCGCTGGCGGGGGCAAGCTCTCCCATCCCGGGGACCGGGATCCAGGTCGTGGACCTGGGCAGCCCCACCCAGACGCTCCTGATCGGCGGCTCCGCAAACTTCTCCTGGGCGGTCTACAACACCGGGTCCTCAAACGCCACACTGAATATCTCGGCTCGCGCGAGCGACTCCGCGTTCCACATGTCTGTCTTTCCGACGTCCTTCCTCCTGGCCCAGGACGGACTCGAGCAGGTCTATGTGAACGTCACCGGGCCTGCATCCACGAGCCTCCGGACTGCCTCGATTGAGGTCTCGTTCCAGGTCTTGAGTCCGGTTCTCGCGGTCCTCACGCGTTCGGTCACCGTCAACCTCGAGGTCACCCCTCTGTCCCTGGACGTCCTGGCGGCTTTCCTGGCCGTTGGAGCGATCATCCTCCTCGGCTTCGCCGCAGCCTGGATCTTCGAGCGCACGCGCGTCCCCGACCTCCTCATCCTGATCTTTCTCGGTCTCTTTCTTGGGCCCATCGCCTTGCGGTACTTCGGCGTGGCCTTCGTCCCCGCCGCGATCCTCGACCTGGCCACGCCCTACTTCACCGCGGTCGCCCTCATGATCATCCTCTTCGACGGCGGCCTCGACCTCCGGATTCGGGAGGTCGTGCACCACTTGGGCGTCATCGGGGTGCATGCAGGTACGGCCTTCGCCCTCAGCTTCTTCGCCGTCGTCTTTGTCGCCCATTATCTCCTGGGGTACGACTGGATCGTCGCCTTCTTGCTCGGGGCGGTCTTGGACGGCACGAGCGGCGCGGTCGTCATCGGCATCATGCGCGTCCTCCGGGTGAGCGAGGAGACCAAAATCATCCTCACCTTGGAGTCCGTCCTCACGGACGTCCTGGCGGTGGTGTTCGCCCTCGCGTTCATCGAGCTCCTGCGCGGCGGCCCCGATGCATCCTTCCTAATTGTGTTCCGCGAACTCGGGGAGGCTTTCCTGATCGCCTTGGTCCTCGGCCTCCTCGCCGGTGTGGGATGGATCGTGCTCCTTCGCCGGTTCGAGCGGAAACCGTTCTCCTACATGCTCACCCTCGCGCTTTTGTTCCTCCTCTACGCAGGGACCGAGCTCGCAGGAGGGAGCGGGGCCATGGCCGCCTTCGTCTTTGGGCTGGTCCTAGGGAACCACGAGGGCCTGGAGCGGCGATTGCGTTTGCGATCCCGGTTCGTCATCGATGCCCGCATCCGTCAGTTCCATTCGGAGGTTTCCTTCCTCGTGCGCACCTTCTTCTTCGTGTTCCTGGGCCTCGTCTTCACGTTCGAGATTTCGGGGAACTGGTCCGTGTCCACCGACCTCCCTATCCTCAGCGCTTGGAACGGAACGTTCCTCTTGTTCCTGATCGGCGTCGCCGTCATCTTCGTGCTGTTCGTGGCGGTGCGGATCATGACCGCTCGAATCACCGTGGCCCTGAGGCCGGCATCCGCCGCGGAGCGGAGGGTCCTTTGGTCCGTCATGGGCCGCGGGCTCACGACCGCGGTCCTCGCCTCGCTGCCCTTCACGATTCCCGCGTTCACGTCCCCGGCGGCGAGCGGCGACCTGTATTATCAGGCCGTCATGGCTCCGTACCAGACCCAGTTCCTGAACCTCGCCTTCTTCATCATCCTCCTCACCGTGGGCGCGACGACCCTCGGCGTCGCCGCAGCCGAGCGAGCCCTCGGGAAGGCGGCCCCGCCTCTCATGCTCGCGGACATCGACCCCGCGGGCCTCGAGTTCCTTCGGGAGACGGACGCGGATGACCTCCGGGTCTGGCACCGTCCGCCGGGTCCTCAGCGATGACTCCTCCGCTCAGGCGAAGCGGATCAACAAGAGCAGGTTGGCAGCTGCGAGGGAGAGGAGCGTCGCGGGGAGCGCCACGCGGAGGTACTCGGGCCAGCTGACGTGGACGCCGCCCTTCTCGCCGACGGCAAGGCCGACCACGTTGGCCGAGGCCCCGATGGGCGTCCCGTTCCCGCCGATGTCGGTCCCGAGGGCGAGGGACCAGGCGAGGTGCGGGAGCGGGATCCCGTTCTGCAGGGACAGGTCGCGGATGACAGGGACCATCGCCGCCGCGAACGGGATGTTGTCCAGGACCATGGAGAGGAGCGCGGAACTCCAGAGAACGAGGGTGAGGAGCAACGCAACATTCCCTCGCGAGACAGAGCCGAGGGCACGGGCCGCGTCGCTCAAGACGCCCGTCTTCTCCAGGCCCCCCACGATGACGAACAGTCCTCCCAGGAAGAGGAGGGTATGCCAGTCGATCTTCGTGACGAGCTCCGGCATGTCCTTACCGCCGAAGATCAGGACGAGCGTGGCGCCGAGGAGGGCCACGAAGGCCACAACGAGGTCGAGGAGCTGGTGCAGGACGAGGAGGGTGACCGTGAAGGCGAAGACGGTCAGGGAGACTCGGAGGAGACGCAGGTCTTTGATCGCGGAAAAGGGGTCGAGCTCTCGGTGCTTCGCGAGGTCTTCTTCCGCCAGCGACGGGGGGCGGTCGAACTCCTTCCTGCGGTAGTAGAGGTAGAAGAAGCCCGCATTCACCGCGAAGACGGCGAGGGCCACCGGGCCCACGTTCACGACGAAGTCCGCGAAGCCGAGGTGGAGGGCCGTCCCGATGATCACGTTGGGCGGATCGCCGACCATCGTGGCGCTCCCCCCGATGTTCGCGGAGGTGATGAGGCCGAGGAGAAACGGGATCGGGTGAACCTTGAGGACGCGGCTCACCTCGAGGGCCAGAGAGCCCATGAAGATCATCACGGTGATGCTGTCCATGAAGGCCGAGAGCACGGCGGCGAGGCCGCAGAACAGGAGGAACACCCGGCCTGCACGGAACTTCGCGGCGCGGAGGGCGTGGAGTCCAATCCACCGGAAGAACCCGGACTCCGTCAGCGCCGCGACCAGGATGAACATCCCGAAGATGAGCCCGAGGGCCTCCCAGTTGACGTAGGCCACGGCCTCGTCGATCGTCAGGACCCCGAGGCCCAGGACGAGGACCGCTCCGAGGAGGACCGCCGTCGTCCGATGCACGCGCTCGCTCACGATGAGCGCGTACACGAGGCCCATGATGCCTACGGCAAGGAGCTGGTCGTACAACCCATCCCTGTGCCCGGCGGATGGGCCGCGGCTACAAAATCACTTTGTCAAACCACGGCCCTTGCGGACGCGCCCGCGCTTCACGACCGCCTCGGCGAGGTTCCCGCCGATCCGGTACCCGAGATGGCGGTACGAGGGCGCGTCGAGGACCAGGAAGTCCGCGAGCTTCTGCGGCTCCAAGCTCCCGATGTCCTCGCCCTTGCCGATTGCGTGGGCCGCGTTGATCGTCGCGGCGGTGATCGCCTGCGCGGGGAGGAGTCCGTTGTGGTGGCAGGCGAGGGCGATCACGAGCTGCATGGACTCGCACCAGCAGTTCGGGTTGAAGTCCGTCCCCAGGGCCACGGGCACGCCTGCGGCGAGGAGCCGCCTTCCGTCGGCGAAGGACATGCGTGAGGCCAGGGAGGTGGCGGGGAGCAGGGTCGCGACCACTCCGTTGCGGGCCATCGCCTCGACTCCTGCGTCGGACACGTGCAGGAGATGGTCCGCAGAGACCGCGCGCATCTCGGCCGCGAGGGCCGCACCGCCTGAATCGGAGAGCTCGTCCGCGTGCACCTTCCCCCGGAGGCCCAGGGAGATCGCCTTCTGGAGGAGCCGTTTCCCTTGGGCGGCATCGAAGTAGCCCTGCTCCACGAAGGCGTCGCAGAAGGGCGAGAGGCCCGCCAGCGCGACCGCGGGAAGCGATTCGGAGATGAGGAGGTCCACGTAGGCGTCTGCCCTCCCCTCGTACTCCGGCGGGATCGCGTGGGCCCCAAGGAAGGTCGGGACCACGTCGACGCCTGCGGCTCGGCCCGCCTCGGCCGCCGCCCGGAGCATCTTCAGCTCGTCTTCGGTCCGAAGCCCGTACCCGCTCTTCACCTCGACCGTGGTCGTCCCGTAATCGACGAAGGTCAGCAGCCGCTCCAAGCCGGTCCGCACGAGGTCCGCCTCGCCGGCCTCGCGGGTCGCCCGCACCGTCTGTAGGATGCCGCCGCCTCGGGCCGCGATCTCTCCGTAGCTGAGCCCCTGGGCCTTCCATTCCACCTCGTGCTCCCTCGAGCCCGCGAAGATCGTGTGGGTGTGGGCGTCCACCAGTCCCGGGAGGACGACCTTCCCGGTCGCGTCGAGGGTCGCGCTCGCCATCGGGTGCCGGCGCAGGACTTCGGAGGTGGGCCCGACCTCGACGATCCGCTCGCCCTCCACGTATAGGGCTCCGTCCTCGATGATGCCCAGGTCGGACGCGGCCTCCCGCGCGCGCGGTCCGGTCGGTCCCCGCAGGGTCAGGAGTTCGCTCGCGTGGACGACGAGGAGAGACCTCAGGTGAGGCGGGCGTTCGCCGCGAATCGGGCGGATCTTGTGCGCCGGCGCGGGCCTCATGGGAGCCTCCGGACGCCCTGCGGGTCCGATTGCACGAGGAAGGCCTTGCCGCCCGCGTCGCGGATGAGTTGGGCCACCTTCTCCGGACGGTCCGTCAGGGCGAACATGCTCCCGCCGCCTCCGGCCCCGGTGAGCTTCGCACCGTAGCTATGCGCCCGGGCGGCGGTCACGAGCTTGTCGAGCATCGGATGGCCCACGCCGAGTTCGTTCAGGAGCTCGTGGTCGCGGTCCATGAGGCGGCCCGCCGCCTCCAGGTCCTTGCGCTGTAGGGCCGCGAGCCCGTCGAAGGTGATCTGGCCGATCTCCTTCACCCTTTCTGCCGCCTTCGGTGAGCCGTCCACCCGCTTCTTCACCCCGGCCACGAGGGGGCCGGTGGCGGCGCTGATGCCCGTGTTCCCGACGACGAAGGTGAGCGGTGGGAGAGCGCAGCGGTGGAGGAACCATTGGCGCGTGTCGCGCTCGATCGACCACAGGAGGCCGTCTCCCGCCTCTCGGCGGACGAGGATGCCGCCTCCCGCCGTCGCCGTGGACGTGTCGATGGGGCTCGCGCGGCCCTGTACCTCGTGCTCCACCTCGAAGGCCTCCCGGGCGATCACCGGTGGATCTACGTTGTGGCCCTCGAGCTCATGAATCGCGCCGAGCGTGGCCACGGTCACCGCGGCCGAGGATCCGAGACCCGCACCCGTGGGGATCATCGACCGGATCTCGAGCCAGAGGGGATCGCCTTTCCATGCGCGCCCCAGGGCTTCCTTCACGTATCGGTATCGAGGCTCCCCGAGGGACGCGCCGTCGGCGAGCCACTCCGTGTGTGGTCGCGCGAAGACCTCCGTGCGGAGGTTGATCGCCGTGCTCAGGGCGGGCTCGCCGAAGACGACCGCATGCTCTCCGAAGAGGATGAGCTTCCCGGGGGCGGACGCGGCCATGGCGACGGCGATTCCCCCCGCCGCGTCTTAACCCTTCGCCTTAGCCGACCTCGAGGTCAAGGTCGAATCTCGAGGAGAGTCGCTGGTAGATCCCCAGCTCGCCCGTGCGCGGCTGGACCTTGTTCATCGCGGCCTCGAAGTGTCGCTTCTCGATCTTGACCTTCTTCAGCGCAGCGTCGTCCACGCCCTTCGCCTTGAACGCGGTCTCGCGGATCGCGAGCATGGACGCCTCGTTGCAGATCGCCGCGAGCTCGGCGCCGGTGTACTTGTCCGTCCGCTTCGCGATGTGGTCGAGGTCCACGTCGGGGGCCAGCGGTTTCTTCTTCGTGTGGATCGCGAGGATCGCGCGGCGCGTGGCTAGGTCCGGCGGCGGGATGAAGATGTGACGGTCGAAGCGGCCCGGGCGCAGCAAGGCGGGGTCCACGAGGTCCGGGCGGTTCGTCGCGGCGATGACCGTGACGTTGTGCAGCTCCTCCAGGCCGTCCATCTCGGTGAGGATCTGGGAGATCACCCGCTCCGTGACCTGCGCGTCCGTGGCCATGCCGCGGACGGGCGTGATCGCGTCAATCTCGTCGAAGAAGATGACGCAGGGCGAGGCCGCCTTCGCCTTCCGGAAGGTCTCCCGGACCATCCGCTCCGACTCGCCGACCCACTTGCTCAGGAATTCCGGTCCGCGCACGGAGATGAAGTTCGCCTCGGACTCCGTCGCCACGGCCCTCGCCAGGAGCGTCTTCCCCGTTCCGGGCGGGCCGTAGAGCAGGATGCCGCGCGGCGGCCTCGCGTCGAAGTGGACGAACAGGCGGTTCATCCTGATGGGCCACTCGATGGACTCTTTGAGCTCCTGCTTCGCCTCGTCGAGTCCGCCGATGTCGTCCCAGTGGACGTTCGGCTTCTCGATGAGGACCTCCCGCAGCGTGGAGGGCTCCATCTCCCGGAAGGCCTGCAGGAAGTCCTCCCGCGTGACCTCGAGCTTGCTGAGCACCTCCGCGGGGATGAAGTCCACCTGGAGGTCGATGTCCGGCAGGATGCGGCGGAGGGACCGCATCGCGGCCTCCTTGGAGAGGGCCGCGAGATCCGCGCCCACGTAGCCGTGGGTGATCCCCGCGAGCTCCTTCAGGTCGACGTCCTTCGTGAGGGGCATGCCCCTCGTGTGGATCTGGAGGATCTCGAGGCGCCCGTCCCGGTCCGGGACGCCGATCTCGATTTCACGATCGAAGCGCCCGGGCCGGCGAATGGCCTCATCGAGGGCGTTGGGCCGGTTCGTCGCGCCGATGACTACGACCTTGCCGCGGCCCTGGAGGCCGTCCATGAGGGCCAGCAGCTGAGCGACCACGCGGCGCTCCACCTCCCCGCTCACTTCGTCGCGTTTCGGAGCGATCGAATCGAGCTCGTCGATGAAGATGATGCTCGGCGCGTTCTCCTCGGCCTGCTTGAAGATGTCGCGGAGGTTCTCCTCGCTCTGACCGTAGAACTTGGACATGATCTCCGGGCCGGAGATGGAGTGGAAGTTCGCGTTCGTCTCGGACGCCACGGCCTTCGCGAGCAGCGTCTTTCCGGTGCCCGGGGGCCCGTGGAGCAGCACACCCTTCGGGGCCTCGACCCCGAGCCGCTCGAACAGCTCCGGATGCCGGAGCGGGAGCTCGATCATCTCCCGCACCTTGCGGACCTCGTCCCCGAGGCCGCCGATGTCCTCGTAGGTCACCCGCGGGATCTTGGCCTCTCCGTCCTTGATCGGCTTCTCGGCGAGCTTGATCTCCGTCGACAGGCTCACGAGGACCGCGTCCGCGGTCGGCGCGAAGGACGTGACCACGAAGTCGAACTTGCGGCCCATCACGCTCACGCTGACCACGTCGCCGCGAGTGAGGGCCTGGCCCTGGAGGGTCTGGGCCATGAACTGCTCGCCGCCCATGATCCGGATGGGCTCCGTGGGCGCGAGGCTGAGCTTCTCGGCGGGTCGGGTCACGGCTTTCCGAAGACCGACCTTGTCGTCGATCCCGACGTCCGCGTTGCGGCGCTGCATTCCGTCCATGCGAATCGTGCCTCGGTTGGCGTCCTCGGGATAGCCGCGGCGAAGGACTGCGGCCGTGACCTTTCCGCCCTCGATGAGGACGACGTCGCCCTCTTGGAGTTCGAGGATCTTGAGCACTTCCGGGTCCACGCGGACAAGGCCTCGGCCGGCATCGGCCGGCTTGGCCTCCGCGACCCGCAGGAACTTCTCTCGTGTCGTCATGGCGCTACCTCTTCCGTCGTCCGGGGACTCGGTGACTCATCTTGGCTTGCGTATATGAAATCGCGTCGCCCCGGGCGCCTCGCGACCTCATGCACGCAGCCATGGAAAGGAAGGAAAGGGGATAGGGGGCCGGGTCACTCGACCCGGACCTTGACCGGCTTCTTCTCCGGCCTCGGCTCCCGCTTCGGGATGCGGACCTCGAGGAGCCCGTCCTTCAGGCTGGCTTCCG
>JBBSVS010000061.1:0-752 GCA_038046665.1 Thermoplasmatota archaeon | reverse complement strand
TCCTCCGGGAAGGGCACGGTGCGCTGGAGCGCGGAGTAACGGCGCTCGCGGTAGTAGTAGCCCTTCTCCTTCTCTTCGCGCTGGCGTTTCGACTCCGCCTTGATCTCGATCCCGTCCTGGGTCACGTTCAGTTCCACATCGTCCTTGGATACGCCCGGGAGATCCGCGCGCACGAGGAACTCGCGCCCGTTGTCGATCAGGTCGACGAGGGACGCTCGTACGCCGAGGCGGCTCTCCTCCGTCCAGGGAGCGAGGGAACTCGGGCCCCCGTTCGGGAAGGTGCGGCGGAGGTCGTCGAACCAGCGATCCATCTCCTCGAACCAGTCGCACGGGCTCCGCCAGGCCCGCGCGAGGTCGGTCTCGTCCATCCGGGGAGCGATGTCCGTGGTGTTGTTTCTGCGAAGCATTGGGATTCTCTCCCGCCCGTTTTTTGGGCGCCAATAATTTGTTTGCGGTTCTATATGAACATATCTTAGTCTGCATGCGGGCTGGGAGCGTCCGGGTGGTCAACCTATTAACGTGCACGCCTCCTGACCGCGTCCGTGGACACTTCCGAATCGGGCGTGGTGAGCGGCCCCCTCCAGGAGACGCGGCTCGCTTCGCCCTGCCCGCTGTGCGGGCGCACGAACGTGGTCTTCAGGTCCGTGCCCCCTGGACATCCCCTACTTCGGGGAAACCCTGCAGACCACCCTGCAGTGCGGGCACTGCGGATTCCGCCACGCGGATCTCCTGTTGACCTGCGCGAATGAACC
>JBBSVS010000060.1:0-1234 GCA_038046665.1 Thermoplasmatota archaeon | reverse complement strand
CGCGTTCCCCGCGTCCGCCACGGTGTCGTCTCCCGCGCCGCGCGTCATGCCGAGACGTTCCCCTCCGCTTCCGCCGCACCGAGCCTCTCGCGGAGCACGCGGTTCTCCTCCTCCAGTTGGCGCGCCCGAGACGAGAGATCGGGGTCGCTCTCCCACCAGTCGATGCCCATCTCGATGGCCTTGTCCACCGATGCCACGAGCAACCGGATCTTGATGGTGAGCAGCTCGACGCTCACCAGAGACACCTTGATGTCCCCGGCGATGACGATGCCCTTGTCCAGCACCCGCTCGAGGATGTCGGCGAGGCCGGTCGCCGGCAGGGCGTGCGGCATCGTGTGCGGCATCGTTGGAGGCGCCGAAGCCGGCCCTCTCGCTGTCAGGAGATCGGCCACGACGACCTCACGAGCGCCCGCGCCGAGCTCCGGGTCACGCCGCGCCGTCCTCGCCGACCTGCCCCCGCAGGTACCGGCGGGCGCGGTGGTAGCCGACGACGTTGCCTTCCTCGTCGAGATCCACGAGGTACGTGGCCAGCACGTCCGCGGAGTCGGGGATGCGCCTGAGCTCGAGGACGTCGACCGAGACGTGCCAACCCGTGTCGTTCTTGGCGACACCCACCACCCTCTCGGGGCGGAACCCCGTCTGTTCAGCGAGTGCTTCCTTTGCGCGTCGCGCGATCGCGAGTCCGTCCATGGTCCGCCTCCTTCCGGCGATGCCGTGTCCCTCGCGCTATCCAGCGTGGTCCCTCGTGCTCATCCTCTCCGCCGCCTCGTGGTCTCGGATCGCCGCCAGCCTCGCCAACAGCTCGTCCTCGGCGGCGACGTACTCGCTCTCGTCGACGCCGCCCAGGTCCCATCGCAGCTGCAGCTCCTCCAACTGGCGCCGCACGCTCTCCGGGTCGTAGAGCTCCCGGTCTGTCTGATCGGCCACGCGGGCCCCGATCCAGGCGACCGCCCGGAGGGAGATCCTCCAGATCCACACGCGCGAGATGCCCCTCGCGCTTGGCTTGATTGAAGTAACTGTCGTGGAGTTCGCGCATCCGGGACAACTCCTGGCCTGGTCCCTACGCGACCTGCGCGTTCTCGTGCACCTCGAGGCTCCAGCCGAGTTGCCGGATCAGGTCGAGCACCTCGCCCCGATCGATGTTGTAGCGCTGGTTCTCCGAGTACTCGAGCAGGGCCAGGAGAATTTCGTCCTCACGCCCGTCCTCGGAGTTCACGATGTACCAATGCTCTCT
>JBBSVS010000059.1:0-3594 GCA_038046665.1 Thermoplasmatota archaeon | reverse complement strand
CGCCGCCTCCTCTGGCGGGACGCGGCGCGGCACTCCTTCGAGCTGCGTCCGATGCTCCTCGACCAGTTCCGCCACGAGGACTTCCGCGGGAGGCGCGTCCTCGACGTGGGCACGGGAGAAGGGCGCCTCGCCTTCGTCGCCGCCGCGGTGGGAGGGCGCGTGATCGGCGTGGACCACGACCGCGCGAGGCTCCAGGTGGCCCGTGCCTATGCCGGCGTGCGGGACATCCGCCACGCGGATTTCGTGTACGGGGACGTGGAGAAAACGCCCTATCGCGAATTCTCCGCGGATCCCTTCGATTTCGTCATCAGCAACCTGTGCATGTCTCCGGGAATCGTCTGGCATTCCTCGCGGGCCCTCAAGGCCGGAGGGAAGTTCATCTTCTGCTGCCACCACGGAGACCATTGGAAGGAGACGCGCCGCGGATCGCGGTGGGCCTTCTACGAGGACGCGATGGCGGACCTGCTCCGCGAGAACCACTTCGAGATCGAGTTCATGGGCGTGGACACGATCGTCGCGGAGTTCGAGAAGCTGCGGGAGGTCGAACTCTTCCTGCGGGACGAGACGGTCCGCAAGTGGGTGGAGGACGGACGCTGGGAGGAACTGTCCGATTCCTTCGCCCGCGGGGAGAAGACCCTGACGCAGTCGTACCTGATTGTCAAGGCGCGACGCCTAGCCCACGGATTCGCGGCGGAGTGACTCAGGCTCTCCGTGGGCGTTGCCGCGTGTAGCCCATGTCCGGCCCGGTCGGGATCTGGAGCCGCCCGTTCGGAGATTCGGGAAGGACGCGCCGGAGGAGGAAGATCATGTCCGTGAACCGGGACTCGACCTCCTTCACGGCGGCCATCGCATGCCTCGGCCGTCACCACAGGACCCGTCGCGAAAAGGAATCCGCCCGAATCACGCCCCCAATCGGTAAAGCTCATGAGACGTCAGGGGTTACCCGCGCGAGACGCATGTACCTCGGAGCCCACGTGTCCATCGCGGAGAGCATCGCCTTGGCGCCGCAGCGCGGTCAGGCGATTGGCGCGGAGGCAATCCAGATCTTCTCCCGCAACCCTCGCAAGCTGCGGGACACGAAGCCCCTCGCCCTCAAGGACACCGTCGGGTTCCCGGCGAACCTCTTGGCCCATGGAATCCGGCGAGCGGTCATCCACGCGAACTACCTGATCAACCTGGCCTCGCCGAAGAAGTCCATGCTCAAGGTCTCCCGCGAGGCGTTCAAGGACGAGCTCGAGCGGGCCCAGCAGCTCGGCTTGCGGGAGGTCATCTTCCATCCCGGCGCCCACCTGGGGAAGGGTGAGGCCCACGGGCTCAAGACCGTCGCGGAGAGCCTCGACTGGTGCCTGAGCCATTCGAGCGCGGCCGACGTGTTTGCATGCCTGGAAAACACCGCGGGCCAGGGGACCGTCGTGGCGCACACCTTCGAGCAAATCGCGGAGATTGTCGGCCACAGCTCCTATCCGGACCGACTTGCGGTCTGCATCGACACCTGCCACGCGTTCGCCGCCGGATACGATTTCCGGACGAGGACGGGCTACGAGGAGTTCGTGGGGACCGTCCGGGAGACCGTGGGCCTGTCGCGGGTGCGGGCCTTCCACCTGAACGACTCGAAGGGCGATCTGGGTTCCCACCTGGATCGGCACGAGAATATTGGGAAGGGACGGCTGGGCCTCGAACCCTTCCGGTTCCTCGTGAACGACGAACGATTCAAAGAGCTCCCCGGTTGCCTCGAGGATCCCGGGACGGACGCGGGCTACAAGCGGAACCTCAAGACGTTGCGTTCGCTCATCGAGGGCTACGAGCCGCCGAGGAGGAAGACGGCGCGTCGAAGCGGCACGTAAGGTGCCCGCGGAACTCCACGAGAATCGAGTACACTCGGTGCAGGATCGCCGTTGTGGCGGTTGATTTCTCTAACAGGGTCTCCAGCGCCGGCCCACTGAAGAGGGCCGCGAGGATCGCGGGGAGTGCGTCCCCGCCCGTGAGCACGCGGCCGTCCGGGGTCACGGCGTGCATCGCGTCCAGAATCTCGTCGCCAGGAATCCCTCGCAACAATTCTCTCGATTCCTGGATCGGTCTGATGTGCATGCGGGCACGGACGTCAAGAGCTTTCACCCAGCGCGCAAAGGCCGTGCAGATGCGACAATCGCCGTCGTAGAGGACCACATACGTCGCGCTCTCGTTTCGCATTCCGCTAACAGCAGAGACCTTCGTGGCATAAAGCCCCTGTCTTTCGGCGCAGGACGAGGCGATTCTCGCGGAGAAACCGGGGCGTGCCAAACTTTCGCAAGAACATTTAAGTAACCCTAAATTATCCGGTTTCCTGACAACATGCCGAGGTCCACCCCACCCGCATTGGCGGGACGTGTTCTCGTTTCGAACCGCGTGGCCTCGGTGGTGCTTCTTGGGTGACCACCTTCTCGCTCGTTCGGGAAGCGGGTTGCTGGGTGTGAATATGGAGAAATCCTGCTGGTTGGGTTGGGCTCGGTTCGCGGCCCACGGAACGCGGAGCCCGCCCGCCCGATGGACGGTCAGCTCAAGACCTCAGGGAGGAGGACACCGTGATGGACGCGCGTGACCTGCGAGAGAGCTGGACCAACGGGGAACGCTGGGACGGCATTGCCCGTCCGTACCGCGCGGAGGATGTCGTGCGGCTCCGGGGCTCGATCCCCATCGAGCACACCCTGGCCCGCATGGGCGCGGAGCGCCTGTGGCACCTCCTTCGGGCGCAGGACGTCGTCACGGCCCTCGGAGCTCTCACGGGAGGCCAGGCGGTCCAGCAGGTGAAAGCGGGCCTTCAGGCCATCTACATGAGCGGCTGGCAAGTCGCCGCCGACGCGAATGACGCCGGCGAGACGTACCCGGACCAGAGCCTCTACCCAGCGGACAGCGTGCCCAACGTCGTTCGCCGGATCAACAACGCCCTGCGCCGCGAGGACGAAAAGCAGCACGCCGCCGGGAAGGACGACGTCTACTGGTTCGCCCCGATCATCGCCGACGCCGAAGCGGGCTTCGGCGGGCCGCTCAACGCCTTCGAGCTCATGAAGGACATGATCGACGCGGGCGCGGCGGGCGTGCACTACGAGGACCAGCTGGCCAGCGCCAAGAAGTGCGGCCACCTGGGTGGGAAGGTGCTCGTGCCCACACGGGAGTTCACTCAGAAGCTCGCCGCGGCGCGCTTCGCCGCGGACATCGCCGGCGTGCCGACGATTCTGATCGCCCGCACGGACGCGAACTCCGCAAGGCTGATCTCGAGCGACATCGACGAGCGGGACGCGGAGTTCATCACGGGCTCCCGAACCGCGGAGGGTTTCTTCTCGATGAAGGGCGGCCTCGACGCCGCGATTGCCCGCGGGCTCGCCTACGCACCCCACGCGGACATGCTGTGGTGCGAGACGTCCTTGCCCGATGTGGATGAGGCCCATGCCTTCGCCGACGGGATCCACGCGAAGTTCCCGGGGAAGATGCTCGCCTACAACTGCAGCGCCTCCTTCAACTGGAGGAAAAAGCTCAGCCCGACTCAGATCGTCCGCTTCCAGGAAGAGCTCGGGGACGTGGGGTATCGGTTCCAGTTCGTGACCCTGGCCGGCTTCC
>JBBSVS010000058.1:0-3516 GCA_038046665.1 Thermoplasmatota archaeon | reverse complement strand
TCGTGCAGAAGTACATCGGCGAGGGCGCGCGGCTCGTCCGGGAGCTGTTCCAGCTTGCGCGCAAGGAATCCCCCTCCATCGTGTTCATCGACGAGCTCGACAGCGTGGGCGCGAAGCGTCTCGAGGTCGCCACGTCCGGGGACCGCGAGGTCCAGCGCACGCTGATGCAGCTCCTCGCGGAGATGGACGGGTTCAATCCCCTGGGAAACGTCAAGATCATCGGGGCCACGAACCGGCCGGACATCCTGGACGAGGCCCTCCTGCGCCCGGGGCGGTTCGACCGCATCATCGAGATCCCCACGCCCACCTACGAGGGTCGTCTCGCCATCTTCAAGATCCACTCGCGCAAGATGAGCATCGCCGCCGACGTGGACTTCGAGGTCCTGGCTCAGCGCTGCGACGGCGCCACCGGAGCCGACCTGAAGGCGATGTGCACGGAGGGAGGTATGTTCGCGATTCGAGAGGACCGGGACCAGGTCACGATGGTGGACTTCGAGATGGCCGTGGACAAGGTCCTCGGGGAGAACCGCATGCGCCACGAGACCGCGAGCGGTGCGATGTACGCCTGACCCGACCGCGGTTTCGGCAATCCTTAATACCAAGGCCCCAGTATCCGCAGGTCCCCATGGCGGTCCCAACATGGCGAATTCGGAACGCTGTCCGATTTGCGAAGTGCCCGTGAAGGCGGAGAACCTCTCCCGCCACCTCGACGCGAACCATCCCCGCGATCCCCGCGCGAAGGAGATTCGGGAGGAGATTCGCGACGACGCGCGGTACGCCCCCAGGGCTGCAGGGCATATGGGCCTCCGACTCCGGAAAGCGCACGTGGCCGTGATCGCGACCGTGGCGTTCCTCGTTGTCGGCGCCTATGCGGCGGCTCCCTACTTCGACCCGTACCGGAACTTTTCCGCGGACTCGTGCATCGTCGAGAGCCAGCCGCTCCCGATACACATCCATCCATACCTCTCGATTTTCATTGACGGCGTCCGCAGCCCCGTGCCATACAACATCGGCGTGAGCCCGACCTGCGTGAAGGCGGTCCACACGCACGACACCGGGTACGACCCGGCGACGCAGGCCGCCAAGATCCACGTCGAGTCGCCTATTGTGCGGGACTTCACGCTCTCGGACTTCTTCCGTGTGTGGGGCCGCACTCTCACCCCGACACAGGTGCTCGGCTGCGCCTCGGACGGCACCCGCGTCGTCACGATGACCGTGGACGGCTTCCCGAGCACCGCCTTCGGGAGCCTCCTGCTCCGGGATGGCGCGCAGATCCAGTTGTCCTGCGCTCCTGCCGCCTGAGCCGCGGGTCGCGGTCCACGGCCGCACCATAACCTTTATCGTGGGCCCTAGGTTAGCCCGAGCCCACCATGGTCCGGAGCCTCCCCCGAGACGAGTCCGCGGTCAGCGGCTGGATCCTCTTCGTCGCCCTCGTGGTCGCCGTCGCGGTGGTGCTCGGGGCCTACTACGTGTACTTCACCCCTAAGGCCGGGCCCACGCCCGTCGTGGCCCAGCAGGGCGACTCCATCCACATCGACTACATCGGCACCTTCCTGGAATCGGACCTCGTCTTCGACACGAGCAACGCGAGCGTGGCGAGGGACAACGCCAGCTACCCGAAGGCCTCTTCCTTCTCCTGGCGGGCCACTTGGACGCACCTGACATTTACGATCGGGGACGGCTCGGTGATCAAGGGCTTCGACCAGGGCGTGCGCGACCTGACCGCGGGCCAGGCGACCACGATCGTCGTGCCGGCGAGCCTGGGCTACGGCAATGCGGACCCGAGCAAGATCTTCGTCCACAAGCTCCTGGAATCGGTCCCCGTCCGCGTGACGATGAACGAGACCGCCTTCATCGCGTACTACAAGACGCCCCCCGTCACCGGCGCGCAGGCCACCGACCCGGTTTACGGCTGGCCCGTGACGGTCGACGTGCTCAACGGCATCGTGACGGTCACGAACAGCCCGGTCCCCAGACAGACCGTACATCCCTACGGCGCATGGACCGCCACGGTCCTGGGCATCGATGACACCGCGAACAACGGGACCGGCGCGGTCTGGATCCAGAACCGCTTGGACCCGGGCCAGGTCGACCTCGTCGGCGGGACCGCGCCGAACGGCCAGCAATTCTACCTGTCCACGGTCGACCTGAACGCGGAGACCTACACGCTGAACTTCAACCGCCAGGTCGTGGGGCGGACCCTCGAGTTCCAGATCACGGTGGTCCAAGTCAACCGGCTCACCTGAGGCCACCGCGATGGCCTCCCTGGGCGACTGGATCCGGGGCCTCTTCCTGTTCCTCGGGCCCGCCGGGGTCTTCGTCAGCCTCTTCTTCGTGTTCGTGATCGACGCGGCGATCTTCCCGGCACTCCCCGAGCTGGTAATCGTGATCAGCTACGCGTACCGCGACCCGAGCTGGGACCCGCGGGCCTGGGCCGGGGTCCTCCTAGCGATGGCCGTGGCCGGCGAGGTCGTAGGGAACAGCCTGATGTACCTCTGGGTGCGCAAGCTCCTCGTGGACCGCGGGCACATGCCCCAGGTCATCGAGAAGGCGATGCGGCGGTGGACCCAGTTCCTACTGGTGCGAGACGAGCGGATCATCCTGGTCAATCGGATCGCGCCCGTGGTCCCCTTCGTCGGTGCGTTCATCGCCACCCTGCACTGGAGCTATCCCAAGTCCCTCGCGTACATCGTGATCGGCGCGCTCGTGAAGTACTCCTTCCTCCTGGCCCTCGTGGACCTCCTCGGCCTCGTGTACACTCAGGACACGGCCACGCTCGTCACCGTGAGCGCCATCGTCGTGATCCTCGCCGTGTCCCTGAGCGGCTCGGCGATCTACCGCCGCCGGATGGTCCCGCCGCCCCGCGTAGGCCGCTAGTATTCCTGGCGGGTGTACTCCACGGCCTCGATCGGCCGGCCCGCGAGGACCTTCAGATCTCCGCGCAGCCACGTGAAGAATGTGCGTAGCTAGCCGTTCTTCTCGAGACGACGCACCGACAGGCCGACGTAGAGCTGCGGGTCGTAGAGGATCTCGCCCTTCGCGCGGATGCGCACGCCCACATCGATGTCGTCGGAGTGCGGGAGGGTGCGGTACCCGCCGATCTCCAGGAGCGCCTTCTTCCGGAAGGCCGAGTTCGTGCCCCCGGTGCCGTAGAGTCCGGCGAGGGCTGCCGCTCGGATGATCGCGCGAAGGAAGAAGTAGTAGAAGCGGGCCTTGAGGCCGCCGTCGAAGGGACCGTCCGGCCCGCAGACGGCCACGATCTCGGGATCCTGGAAGTCCTTGACGATGCGTTCGAGCCAATCCGGCGGGACGCGGCAGTCCGCGTCCGTGGTCGCGACGAGATCCGCCTGCGCTAGGGCGACGCCGTCGTTGCGGGCGCCGCCGATGCCCGGGGTCGTCTGGACGATCACCCGATCCGCGAAGCGCGCGGCGATCTCGCGGGTGTGGTCGCGGCTCCCGCCGTCCACGACGATGATCTCGAACTCCGAACGGGCCAGGGTCTGGCGCTCGAACTGA
>JBBSVS010000057.1:449-1560 GCA_038046665.1 Thermoplasmatota archaeon | reverse complement strand
CAGGGTTTTCCGCTGGACGTGATGGAAGACCTGATGATGCTCTACGAAATCAACGATATGCTGATCAAGAAACCCGACTTAGGACAGGCGGCGTCCGAAACGCCCCCCGTTTGGAAGGAAGCAGTGCACCGCGAACACGATTAGTCTTCGCGCAGGACGGCGCGCCGGACCGCGAGGACCGGACCCGGGACTTCGAGGCCAGCATTGCCTACAATCCGGTCCCCGCCGTATACTTGTACGGTTCCCAACGCAAGGAAGAGCGCACGAGCCAGCTCGATCGCACGGTGGACACTTTCGCCTGCAGCTGGTCGCCCTTTCCGGGAGGAGCCCTCCAGGTGAGCGTTTCCTACAACGAGATCATGTACTCCGACCTGAACGAGACCGACACATCGTTCGTGCCCTTCGTGAGGTGGAACATCAACCCCCGATCCTATTTCGAGATCTCCTACCAGGCGCTTAATCGAGAATCGGACGCCGCCAGACAGGAGGACCACATCATCACATCGACGCTCCGGTTCGGGTTTTAGGAGGCCGCACCCATGAAGCCCCTTGCGGCTGTCGGCATCGTAGCGCTCGTCGCCCTGGCGCCGGCGTGTGCCGGAATGAGATCCGCCGAGGTGACCTATCGTGATCCCAAGATGGACTTCAGCCTCGTCCAGAAGGTGGCCGTGTTGCCGTTCGAGAACCTGACCACTGCCAACACCGCCGCGGAGAGGGTCCGGGACGTCTTCATGACGATGATGCAGGCGACCGGCTCGGCCTACATCATTCCACCCGGAGAGGTCGCCCGCGGCGTCGACCGCGCCTCCGTGGCGCACGCGACCTCGCCGACCGCCGAGGATGTGGTGAATCTCGGGAAGGTGGTCGGCGTGGACGCGGTGATCACCGGGGTGGTTCGCGAGTACGGGGAGGTACGCTCAGGGAGCAGCTCCGCGGGGGTAGTCTCGGTCAGCCTCCAGATGATGGAGACCCAGACGGGCAAGGTGGTCTGGAGCGCGTCCGCCACCCGGGGCGGCGTGGACGCGGCCGACCGTCTCTTCGGGGGGGGCGGCCAGCCGATGGATCAGGAGACCGCCGATGCGGTTCGCGATCTTCTCGAGTCGCTGTTTGG
>JBBSVS010000057.1:0-439 GCA_038046665.1 Thermoplasmatota archaeon | reverse complement strand
CGGATCGCCGCCGCGGCGTGGCTGTGTGCCGCGTCTCCGGTTGCCCTCGCCGCGGTCGGCTCCCGCATCGCGGTCTTCCCCCCGTTGGACCGGACGGGGCGGCCGGCCCCGGTGGAGCAGGTCCAGGCGGACCTTGAGTCGTCTCTGACGGCCCGGGGCTTCGCGCCGCTTCCGCGGGCCGAGCTCGAGGAGTTCTTTCGCAGGCACCGGATCCGGCAAATGGGAGGGATCTCGGACGAAACGGCGAGCGCGATCGGCGCGGAGACGAACGTCGAAGGAGTCCTCCTGACCTCGGTGGACGACTGGGAGACCGTGGATCCTCCGCGGTTCGCCCTCACCTCACGTTGGGTCGCGGCCGCCTCGGGGGCATCGCCGGCCTGGATGGAATCGAGCGCCCACCACGGCCGGGAGCGGCCGGGCGCGTTCGGGCTGGGCCTCG
>JBBSVS010000056.1:0-7334 GCA_038046665.1 Thermoplasmatota archaeon | reverse complement strand
AGTCCGAACCTGCTCCTCCTCGCGCTGTCCCTCGCGGCCCTCGGCCTCTTCTCGGGGATCTACCACTCCACGGGCTTCTCGCTCATCTCTCGAAAAGTGCAGGAGCCCGGGCGGGGATTCGGGTGGCATGGGATGGACGGGAGCCTCGGCATGGCCCTCGGGCTCTCCCTCATCGGATCGGGAGTCTGTGCCCTCCCGGTGGGACGGCGGGCGCGGATCCGGCGGGAGGCCTGATCAGCTCGTGGAGGTCTGGACGCCCTGGGCGGCCAGGGCCTCCCTGACGATCTTGATCATGCCCTCGGGGTCCTTGTAGTAGGAGGACACGATCTTCGCCACGTCCCGGTAGTTCTGCACCCCGGTCCGCTTCATGTAGTCGAACAGGTCGAGGCGGCGCTTGACCTCCTGTTCCATCCGCCTCTGGTTCCAGTTGCGGGCCAGGGAGCTCTTCTCGTAGACGTAGCTGTGGCCGGAATAGTTGAAGGTGTCGTCCGCGGGGTTCCAGGTGTAGGCGGAGTTCGTGATGAGCTCGTTGGACTCGGGGTCCGTGCCCACGATCTCCACGATCGACTTCACGCGCCGGGTCATGTCCGTGCCGACCTTGACCTGGGCCTGCAGGAGCACGATGTCCAGGGCGGCCACGAGGGCCCGCGGCAGGTTGATGGGGGCGTTCTCGAGGCGGTGGACCATCGCCTGGACGTCATCCGCGTGGAACGTGGTGTACGCGCTCTTCCCGGTCGCCATGGCCTGGAACACGACGAAGGCCTCGGGCCCACGGACCTCACCGACCATCATGTACTGGGGCCGCTGGCGGAGGGCCGCGATGAGCAGGTCGAACATGTCGATCTCGCCTGCCCCCTTGCCGGTGGACACGTTCTTGCCACCGAAGCCGGCGCGCGTGAGCAGGGGCACCCAGTTCTCGTGGGGCAGGTTCAACTCCCGGGTGTCTTCGATGGAGACGATCTTCATCTGGGGAGGGATGAACAGCAGGATGGCGTTCAGGGTCGTCGTCTTCCCGGACGCGGTCCCGCCGCAGATGAGCATGGACTGCCCGTTCTCGATCGCTAGCCAGAGGTAAGAGGCCATCTCCGTGGACAGCGTCTTGAATCGGATCATGTCCAGCGGGGTGAAGGGGTTCTCCCGGAACCGCCGGATCGTGAACGAGGACCCGCGCTTCGTGACGTGCATGCCGAGGGTGGCCTGGAGACGCGAGCCGTCCGGGATCGTGGCGTCAAGCATGGGCCGGGCCACGGAGATGTGTTTGCCGCACCTCTGGGCGAGCCACACCACGAAGGAGTCGAGCTCCTCCGCGCTGTCGAACTTCAGGTTCGACGGGATGGACCCGTACTTGCGGTGGTAGATGTAGAAGGGCACTCGGACGCCGTCGCAGGAGACATCCTCGACCTGGACGTCCGTCATGACCACGTCGATCGGGCCGTAACGCATGAAGTCCCGGAGGATGTAGTACATGATGCGCTCCTTGGAGACCGGGTGGAGCTCCACGCCGAGCTCCCGCAGGAGGCCCTCCACGACGCGCCGCAGGTAGGTCTCCTTCTCCGCCTTGTCCGCGTCCTCCAGGAGCTCGAGGTTGGCCACGATGATCTCCTTGAGCACGTCTAGGAGCTCCGACTCCTCCTCGAGGAGCTTCGGCTCGATGGCCTCGTAGAAGTACTCATTGGCCATGGTGTCGTACAGGATGCGCACGTAGGAATAGTTCTTCAGGATGGGCTGCACCTCAATCTCGTTCACGTTCCGCTGGGCGATCTTCGGGATCGTGGTGATCTTGCCCAGGGTGGCCTCTTCGACGCCGCTGACGCGGGGGGCCTTGATCTTGATGCCCTTGTCCCCGAGGAGCCGGGAGAAGTACCGCTTCTTGATCGAGTCCAGGGCTCGGAAGAGCGTCGCCTTGCGCTTCTCCTCGAGCTCGGTGAGCATCTTCTGGGCCTCGGCCTTCTCCTGATCGAGCCGGACCACGCGCGCCGCGGTCTGGGCCTTCCTGGCCTCCAGCTCCTCGAGTTCCTTCGCGTACTCCGATTCCGTGGACTGGGACATGGTTCACCTCACAGGAGCTGGAAGCCGAGCAGGGCGATCACGAGCATGATGAAACTGTGGCGCAGGCCGTTGGGGATCTTCCCGTTGTCGAGCACCCCGGCGAGGATGCCGTCTCCAATCGCGTGGACGATTGTGGCCAGGAAGAAGGCGATTTTGATCTGGTAGACGACCTCGGGCAGGTTTTGCGCGAGCGGACTGCCGATGTTCTGGGAGGTCGGTCCCGTCAGCGCGGCGCTCGCCTCGACCATCTTCGGCAGGAAGGTCGCGTTCAGGATCCAGATCGTGACGATGAACACCATGAACGAGATGTAGATGACCGCGATGTACGTGGACATCACGATCCTCCGCTCGTCCTCCGTGAGCTGGTTCTCCTTCGTGTCGTGGGAGACCATCGTGAGCACGTCGGCCACGTCGCCGCCCGCATCGGAGGACTTGACGATGATCGCGACGACCCGCTGGACCATGGGCGTCTTCACGCGCTCGGCGAAGAGGCGAAGGGCCTCCGTGGCAGGGACGCCCCAGCTGATCTGGGCGGCCATCTTCCTAATCTCCGGCGTGAGCTTGCCGTACCGTCCGCCGCTGGACACGACGATGGCGTCGGCGAGGGTCATGCCGAAGCGGCCGGCTTCGGCCACGTCGCGGAGGAAGTCCGGGAGCCTGCGCTCGATCTGCTTGATCTCGCGCTGCTTCTTCGCCATGAAGAACCCGTAGGGGCCGATGAAACCCAGGACCGCGATGACGAGCCAGTTGAGGAACCGCTCCAGGGGACGCTGGTCCGCGCGGAAGCTCAGGTTGACCGAGTTGAGCAGGTTCAGCACCGAGATGAAGCCGAAGAGGATCAGGAGGACCGTGCTGATGGCGAGCATGAGCTTGGTGCGGTCCGCCTTCTCATAGAGCCGGATGCGCGCCTGCTCGAGGTCTTCGCGGGCCATGTCACGCCTCCTGCTCCATGTTCCAGATCACGAAGATGAAGCCGAACTGGCTCAGCGGGATCATGAGGCCCACGACGACGAAGAGCAGCTCCAGGATAAAGCCCGTGCCGGCCTTGCTGATCAGGGCCATAATGGCCATGATCACGACCAGGAACAGGGGGAACGCTACGACGACGGTCACGAAGGACTCCGCGAGCATCCCCAGGGTCTCCATCCTCCTGCGCATCTCGAGGCGGTCTTCCTTCTCGAACTGCTCCGCCTTCATCAGGAAATAGGGCTTGAGCTGGCCGCCGCTCGTGGACGTCGTCACGACTCCCTGAAGGAAGTCCTGGAACTTGGCCGAGGGGGAGCGTTGGGCGGCACGGCGGATTGCGGTCAGGATGTCCGCGCCCAGGAGCTCCGTGTCCCGGGTGATCCACTCCGCCTCGCGGGCGACCTCTCCGTAGACGGTCTCCTTGGACAGTTCCTTGAAGACGACATCCACGGGGACGTCCGCGGAGGCCATCGCAGAGATGAAGGACATCGCGCCGGAGATTTTCTTGTCGATCTTCCGACCGCGCTTCTTCGCGAGCGCCGCGGGCTTCCCCTTGTACATGACGGGCAGGCCGAAGTAGAGCATGTAGGAGATGAAGATGGGCAGCGCCGCAACGAGGGCGAAGAGGATCAGGAGCGTGACGATGTCCACGGACAGGATGAGCAGGAAGAGGCTCAGGGCGAGGGCCGCGACGACGGCCGCGACCGAGGCGATCGTCGTGTTCATCCAGGCGACCGCCAGGTACTCCTCGGGGCGCAGGCGGATGTGGGCCTTGAGGAGGTTGTCCTCCAAGTCCCCGGGCTCCCGCTTGCGCGCCTGCACGAACTTGCCGAAGGTGCGCCATGCGAGGTGCTCCCGGGGCGACAGGCTCACGTTCACGGGCTTGGCGCCCTTGGGCAGCTTGACGAGGTGAGCGCCCTGCTCCGCCTCGCCCTCGCCGGGGCGGAAGCGCTTCGTCTTCGTGAGGGTGCCGCGGGTCTCCAGTTTCTCGAAGGCCGTGCTACCCAACGGCCTCACCTCCCGCCTCGAGGGGCTTCTCCGTCCGCTGCTCGGTCCACCCCATCTCGTCCCGGATCCGCTTCGCGGTCTCCTCCGGGGACTGGTAGTAGGACACGACGATCTTCGCGATCTCGCGGAAGTCGACGATGCCCTTCTCGACCATGTAATTGATGATGTCGATCCGCCGCTGGAACTCGGCCTCCATCTCCTCGTGGGTCATGTTCTTCATTTCCATGATCTCGTCGAAGAGGAAGGAGTGGCCCTTGTAGACGAAGGTGTCCGTGGCGGGATCCCATTCGTAGACCGTGTTCGTGATCAGCTCGTTCGTCTCCGGCTCGAACCCGACCAGCTCGACGATCTGCTTGATGCGCCGCACGATCGAGTCGCCGATGCGGGCATGAGTCTGGATGACCACGAAGTTCAGGGCGGTGAGCAGGATCCTCGGCGTGTTGATCGGCGGGTTCTCCAGGCGGTTGACCATGCTCTTCACGGAGTCCGCGTGCATCGTGGACATGGTCGGGTGGCCCGTGGCCATGGCTTGGAACATCGTGTAGGTCTCCGCGCCTCGGACCTCACCGACCAGGATGTAGTTCGGGCGCTGACGCAGGGCCGCGCGCACGAGGTCGTACATGTCGATCTCGCCGCCGGCCTTGCCGTCGGGCCCGCGCTCGCCCACGCCCGTGCGGGTCGTGCCGGGGATCCAGTTCTCGTGGGGCAGGTTGATCTCCCGGGTGTCCTCGATGGAGACAATCTTGGCGCCGGGGCGGATGAACAGGGCTGCGCTGTTCAGCGTGGCCGTCTTCCCGGAGGCGGTCCCGCCGCACACCATCATGGACTTGCCGTTCTCCACGGCGATCCACAGGTAGGCGACCATGTCCGGGCTCCCCGTGCCGAACTTCACGAGCTCCGTCGGGGTGAAGGGCTTCTCCTTGTACCGCCGGATCGTGAAGGACGAGCCGCGGGTCGTGACCTCCTTGCTGTAGGTGGCCTGGACGCGGTGCCCCTCGTAGGTCGTCCCGTCCAGGATGGGACTCGCGACGGAGATTTGCTTGGCGCAGCGCTGGCCCAGCATGACCGCGAAGGAGTTCAGGACGTCCTCGTCCGCGAAGGTCACGCTCGTCTTGATCGACTCGTACTTCTGGTGGAAGATGAAGAGCGGAATCCCGGTGCCGTCGCAAGAGACGTCTTCAATCCGGAGGTCGGACATGAGCACGTCCACGGGGCCGAACCCGACGAAGTCCCGGATGATGTAGTAGACGATCTTGTCCCGGGACGCGGGCTCGAGGCGCAGGCCCCGGGACTTGATGAAGGACTCGACGGCCTCGTTGAGGTACTCCTGCTTGTCCTTCGCCGCCATCTTGTCCCACTCGTACTCCAGGGTGCGCTGGAGGGAGTCCTTGAGCATCTCCAGCAGTTCCTTCTCCCGGTCGTCGAGCTGAGGCTCCCAGACCTCGTAGACGTACTCGGACTGGTCGTGGTCGTAGACCACGCGGGCGTAGGTGAAGGGCTCGCGGATTGGGACGACCTCGATCTCCTCGAGCGACTCCCGCTCCAAGTCGGGGATCTTGGTGAGGTACGAACCCCGGGACCCAGACCACTCCGCCTTCTGCGCCATCGATCCCTTGGGCATCATGATCTTCCTGCGCTTCGCCATTCGTTCCACCTCATCCGTTCGTGTTCGTCTGTTCCCCGATCCCCACCTGCACGTACGCCGTCTGGAGCGTGAAGGAGCCGATGGGCACTACCGTGTTGATCGTCAGCGTCAAGGTGTAGACCCTATTCGAGGTGTCGAGGTTCGCCACGATGTCGTAGAAGTTGCTCGGTGCCGTGAAGTGGGTTATGAAGGTGTTGTGGAGGAAGCTCCCCTGTCCCTGCTTCACGCCATAGGCGCTCGCCAGGGTCGCGTTCAGGAAGTTGTACCAGGCGAGTCCATAGGCAGAGGTGTGCTTCACAGTGATGCCCGACGCGAAGCTCGTGTAGGTCTGCAGATTCACTCCGAAAACCTTCGTGTTCACGACCTCGGTCGTCGTGCCAACGAGCCCGCCCTGGCCGTACAGGTTGACGAGCTGGAAGGCGAGGGTCATGTTCGTGCCGCTCTTCGCCGCCTGGAAGGTCGGCTCCGCGCGGATGACCTGGCCGTCCGTCTGGGAGCGGATCACCGCGCCGTTCTCATAGACGATGTGCTGCGGGATGTAGTAGCGGTTCCCGACATACAGGTCGATCTGTCCGCTCGCGTTCTGCCAGACATAGGTCAGGACGCCCGGGGACGGGCCGACGCGGTAGGCGAAGCTGATGTTCCAGGCGCCCTGGTCCGGATTGGAACTGAGCTGGCCCAGGGTGGGCGCCGAGAAGATGGGCACGCCGTCGACGCCGAGAGTCACCGCCGTGGAGGACGTCGTGGGAATGAAGACCGAGCCCGAGTTCTGGGCCATCTGGGCCCCGAGGACTTGGAGGTCGATCGCGCCCTTGATTCCGCCGAACTGGCCGATGGCCCCGTTTATATGGGCCGCCTCGGAGTCCTTCATCCATACCGGGACGTACTGGTTCACGATCAGGCTCAGGAAGGTAAGGAAGACCAGGAGGGCCATAATCGTGCCCACGGTCGATGCGACACCCCGCTCGTCCCTTCGCAACCTACGAATCACAAGGACCATCAAGTCACCTGTGGAGAATCCTCTGTGGGCATTCCGGCAGCCCATCCTGGGTCACGCTATTTATAGGTGTCGTGCTGAAATTCCGGGAGTGAGAATGAGTCGGTTTTCCCCATAGAAATGCAGCGCTGCGGCGGATGCGCGGACGCGCCTGTTCGCAAGGTCGAGAACGGCCCTCTCGACGACCGTCTCGCGCATCACCGACCGCGTTTCGGCGCCGCCGAAGAGGCCTTGTACACGAACGCGGCCTCGCCGAGCATGAACCGCCGCATACCATCCACGCTCGCATACTCGTTCGGCGCGTGGGCGTGGGCCCCGTGGCCGAGACCCGCGGCTACCCAGGGAATGTTCAGGTACTCGCCGAAGACGAAGGCGGGCATCGTGCCACCGGAGGTGGGCCAGACCTCCGGATCCTTCCCGTACGCGCGCATCGCCTCGACCGCCGGACGCACGATCCACGCGTCGGGGTCCGTCCGCGCGGGGCCGTAGGGTCCGTGGATTTGGATCTCCAAATCGTCGAAGCCGCGGCGGCGCAGATGCGCCCGGAGCTTGCGCACGGTCCCCTCCACGGTCATCTTCGGCACGAGGCGGATGTCCACCTTCGCATAGGCCTCGTGGGGCAGCACCGTCTTCGTCCCTCCGTGCTCGACGTAGCCTGAGTGGATGCCG
>JBBSVS010000055.1:0-2884 GCA_038046665.1 Thermoplasmatota archaeon | reverse complement strand
AAACGGGGCGAGTTATAAAAGCTTGTCGTCGAAGGAAACGGGCGCTCGAGACTGCCATGTATCGGAAAGGGCTAATTCCGCCACGAAGGTTCCCGGCGGCGGGAACCATGGCGGCAGGCTACGTCGCTCTCCCGGCCGTGCGCCTGTTCTACCGGACTTCGGGCGCGGCGAGGTCCTCGTGTTGCTCCATGGCGGACCCGCCGCGCGGCACAACTACTTCCTGCCGTGGGTGAAGCCGCTCGCGAAGTCCTTCAGGCTCGTGCTCTACGACCAGTGCGGCAGCGGGAAGTCAGGCAAGGCGACGGACGGGAAGTACAACCTTCCCGTCATGGTGCAGGACCTGGAGGCATTGCGGAGGCAGCTGCGTCTCGGGAAGGTCAACCTGCTCGGTCATTCGTGGGGCGGGTCCGCATTCGGGGGATGGTGCAGCTGCTCCCGCACCATGCGATTCGCGATTTCGAGGAACCTCTCCTCGGTCCCTGGAGGGATCGTGGCGCCTGCTGCCGCGTGATGGCCACCTCCCTGGCCGCCGACGGCCTTGCTCGCAACCTGCATGATGGCCGCTAGGTCGAGGCCTCGGGCCACGAGGTCCCGCGTCGCCCGCCCGGAGACCTTGATCCCGTCCTCTGCCTTC
Organism: Thermoplasmatota archaeon; assembly: GCA_038046665.1. Lineage (GTDB taxonomy): Archaea > Thermoplasmatota > Thermoplasmata > RBG-16-68-12 > RBG-16-68-12 > RBG-16-68-12. The sequence continues at coordinate 2,250 of JBBSVS010000055.1, read as the reverse complement.
GCGAAGGCGATGATGGGCAGGTTCTTGGACGCCCCGTTCTGGTTGAGGGCCATGCTTGCCGCGATGCCCACCACCGTGTCGCGGATCGTGTCCCCGGCGTCGAAGTACTGGATCGCATCCATCTCCTTGATGCCGGCGGCGAACACGGCCTCCATGGATTCCACTAGATACTCCCGATGGCCTCGGAGGAGCTTCAGGGCCTTCGCGAGGTACTCGTCGCGGTCCCCGCGGCACACGCGGTACCCCACCTCCGCTTCGTCGTACCGCCCGCACGCGTTCATGAGCGTGCCGAACTCCTTCGCGTCGCGCGTGGGGCTGCCGATGGGCTCCTTGACGAGCGTGTACGTCTCCCCCACGAGGCGCTCGACCTGTTTCGCCCCGCAGCCCCGCTCGAGCATGTGGGCCGCGAGGGCTGAGACCACCCGTTGTTTCTCCCCGCGATCCAGGTCCGACCAGGAGCGCCAGTGCTCGTCCACCTTGAGGTCGATGCCCTGCTCCAGGAGGAAGGCGATGCACGCCTCCTCGTTCCCGCTGAGGCGAGGGATCCACGGGTCCGTGGCGTACTGGAGCAACTTGTAGGCGGGGCGGGTCTCCCGGCCGAAGAGCCTCAGGTCCACGGACGCCTCCAGGACGCCTGCCTGGATCGCGTCCGCGAGGATTGTGCGGTTGTATCCGGTCAGGCGGCGGCTCTCCTGGTCCTGCATGTCGCCGACCGCCCCGACGACCGCGATCGCGGCGAGGTCCGAGTTGTTCGGATCGAGGGCCTTCGCAACCGCGTAGGCACAGCCCGCCCCGCTCGCGACGTCGGAGCCTTCTCCCTCGAGATGCGGATTGAGCATGAGGACGCGGTCCGCGGATTCCGCGAAGCGGACGAGGTCCCCGCGGAGGGCCTTGGGCACCTCCCGCTCCGTGGGCACGTGGTGGTCCGTGATGACCGCGTCGAGCCCGTGCATCGCGTGCAGCACGCCCGCGCCTAGGTCGACGAACCAGACGAGGGGCGTCCCCGCGCGCTTGATGTCCATGAGGATGGCCTCGTCCAGCTTCTTCGTGAAGACGACCTCGTGCTCGATGCCCGCGCGGGCCAGAGCCTCCGAGGCGATCGCTCCTCCCGTGATCCCGTCCGTGTCGATGTGCGTGACGATCTTCACGAAGGGCGCGGCGCGCACGCGCTCCGCGATCTCCTGGGCGACCGCTTCCATCCGCCCCATCTAGCGGCCGAAGGACCATGAACCTTTGGGAGGATTGGCGAAACGGGAGACCGGCGGAAGGGTCGAGACGCCCCGGGGCGAGTTATCCTTGAATAAGGATAACCGCGGCAACCAGACGAACCTTTTTTCGTGGACCTCCCTTCGTGCGGCCATGGCCGCATGCCCGCGCTGCCTGATCATGGTCCTCTCCTACTCGCCTCCCGCGTCACCCGGCCGAATCCGCCTTCGCCAAAGTTCTTTGCATTCTGCGCGGATAGGGTTTCCGTGGTCCGCGTCACCGCGACCGCACTCATCGCGAAGGAAGGTCGCGTCCTCCTCGGCAAGAGGACAAGCAAGATCCGCTTCGCCGGGATGTGGGACGCCTTCGGCGGTCATCTGGAGAAGGGCGAGACGCCGGACCAGGCCCTGCGACGGGAGCTGCAGGAGGAGCTCGCGATTGAGGTCACCCTGGCCCAGTTCCTCCACGTGTACGAGGACATCGACCCGACCTCCGGCGAGACGTTCCGCCATCACCTCTTCTTGGTCACAGGCTGGGACGGAGATCCGGGCATCGCGAACGACGAACACTCCGAGATTCGCTGGTTCCGCCCCGAGGAAGTTCCCGACCTGCACTTGATGCCGCACCTGACGGAGGCCATCGCGATGCACGTGCCGGGGAACGTTTAAGCGGGACGCCCGCCTGGGTCCCGGCGGCGAGCGCTTGGTCGAGACTGCGACCCTTTTCAAGATCTTGACCGAGGCCAAGACCATCGTTGTCGTCGGCGCCTCCAAGAATCCCGAGAAGGACGCCCATAAGATCCCCAAGTACCTCCAGGAGAACGGCTACCGCATCATCCCCGTCAACCCCACGGCGGAGGTCATCCTGGGCGAGAAAGCCTACAAGTCCCTCGCGGACGTCCGCGAGCCCTACGACGTCGTGGACATCTTCCGCCCCAGCGAGGACGTCCCGCCGATCGAGGAGCAGGCGAACCGGGGGCCCGCGAAGGTCATCTGGATGCAGCAGGGCATCCGCAACGAGGCGGCCGCCCCGAAGGCAGAAGCC
>JBBSVS010000054.1:0-1213 GCA_038046665.1 Thermoplasmatota archaeon | reverse complement strand
TGTACCGGATCCTCGGGGGCCGCTGGACCGGAACCCGCCTCCAGAAGAAGAGCTTGGAGAAGTCCATCGGCATCATAGCCATCGTGATCATCCCCGTGGCGATTTCGGTCCACACCGTCCTCTCCTGGATCTTCGCGATGACCCTGCGCTCGGGGTGGCACAGCGCGATCCTCGGGCCCTACTTCGTCGCGGGGGCCATCTTCTCCGGGATCGCCGCCGTCATCATCGCCATGGCCATCTTCCGCCGCGTCTACCATCTCGAGAAGTACATCACCGTCCGGCACTTCCGCAACTTGGGCGCGCTCCTCCTCGTCCTCGACTTGGTGGTCATCTACTTCACGCTGAGCGAGTACCTGACAGCCGCGTACGGCGCCGAGTCTCAGGACGTGCTCTGGCTCAAGGCTCTCGCGACCGGAGGCTATGCGTACCTCTTCTGGCTCATGGTCGTCGGGGGCTTCATCGTCCCCGCGATTCTCCTCGCGTTGCGACGGACGATCACTGGAATCGTCCTCGCCTCGGTCCTCGTGAGCGTGGCCATGTGGCTGGAGCGGTTCCTCATCGTCGTCCCAACGATGATGGCCCCCCAGATGGGCTCCTCCTGGAACCTCTACACCCCGTCCTGGGTCGAATGGTCCATCACCGCGGCGGGCCTCGCGGGGTTCGTCCTCTTGTGCGCCGTGTTCTCCAAGCTCTTCCCCATCGTCTCGATGTGGGAGACGAGCGAGGGGACGGCGCCCGCGGGCGAGCCGCAGGTCACGGAGGAGGTATTGCCCGCGTGAAGCTGTCCTCTCAGGTCCTAGTGGCGCTCGTCCTCCTGCTGATCCTCTCGTCCCTTCCCAGCCCAGCGTCCCCGCTGCGACGAGCGAATGCGTGGCACCCGGGTGCGGTCGTGTGCTCCTCCGCGGGCAACGCGACGTCGGACGGTGTCATCGCGCAGGGCGAGTACGGCGACAACTACTTCGACCCGGCGACGGAGCTGCTCGTATACTTCGGATGCGACAATTCCACCGAACGCCTCCTCAACGTGGGCATCGTGAGCCCTTGGGCCGGATGGGTGGGCCTGCTGGTCCAGGCCTCGGACGTCTGGGACGGGCGCGTCAACGAGGTCCGGATCTCCGTGGAGCCTCCCTCGGGCGCCCTCCAGACCATGGACGCGTACGGCAACGTGACCGCGGGCACGACGGCCCCCGATGCCTTCCTCGGAGGCATGGCC
>JBBSVS010000053.1:0-1324 GCA_038046665.1 Thermoplasmatota archaeon | reverse complement strand
TCAGCCTCATCGTCCTAGCCCTCGGGACGATCCTGCTCCTGGGCCTCCTGTGGCCCGCGTCCCAGGGCGGGCTCTTCAGCCTTCCTGTCACGCGCGTCCCGAGCCCGAACCCGAACAACGTCCAGACGTACTATGCGATGGAGAAGCTCGCCTGGGTGCCTCAGGTGAACGTGAACTACATGCTCGGGGCGGACGAGCTCTCCGTGGTCCTCGTCTTCCTGAACACGCTCCTCACGCCCCTCGCCCTCGCCTTCAGCTGGGACGAGCACCACCGCACCCCCGAGTTCTTCGCGATGTTCCTCCTGATGGAGGCGACGGTCAACGGCGTGTTCCTGAGCCTCGATCTCTTCCAGTTCATGATCTTCTGGGAGGTCGGGCTCATCCCGATGTACTTCATCATCGCGGTCTGGGGCGGGCCGCGGAGGAAGTACGCCTCGATCAAGTTCTTCATGTACACGTTCCTGGCGAGCCTGCCGCTGCTCGTGAGCATCTTCGCCTTCTACTTCTACAGCGGCACCTTCGACATGACGTGGATCATCGCCAACGACCCGGTGCCTTTCGGGATCATCCAGGACCTCATGTTCGTCGCGATGCTCGTGGCCTTCGGCACGAAGCTGCCCACGTGGCCCTTGCACACGTGGCTTCCGGACGCCCACGTCGAGGCGCCCACCGGCGGGTCCGTAATCCTGGCGGGGATCCTGCTGAAACTCGGCGGCTACGGACTGATCCGCTTCAACGTCCAGATGGTCCCCCAGGGGGCCATCGACATGTACTGGGTGTTCCTGGTCCTTGGGACGGTCTCGATCCTGTACGGCGCCGTCGTCTGCTTGGCCCAGGACGACCTCAAGCGCATGGTCGCATATTCGAGCGTGAGCCACATGGGCTTCGTCACCCTGGGCATCGCCGCCGGGGTCTACGGCTACGCCCACGGGATCCCACAGGGGGCGGCCCTGGGCTTCAGCGCCGCGATCTTCCAGCTCTTCGCCCACGGCCTCGTGTCCGCGGCCCTCTTCATGGTCGCCGGTTCCATCGGCCACAAGATCGGCACTCGGAACATTTCCGAACTCGGCGGGATCGCGAAACGGGCGCCCCGCATGGCCACGTTCATGATGATCGCGTTCCTGGCCTCCCTGGGCCTGCCAGGCCTCGTCGGGTTCCCCGCGGAGTACGGTGTCTTCGTGGGTGTCTACTCGGCCTTCGGCCTCTTCGTCTTCATCCCGATCCTGACCGTTGTGTTGACGGCGGCCTACTTCATCTTCGCGATGCAGAGGTCCATCTTCGGGCCGCTGAACCCGAAGTGGGAGAACATGCACGACCTGGAGGA
>JBBSVS010000052.1:0-1624 GCA_038046665.1 Thermoplasmatota archaeon | reverse complement strand
CTTCCCCGGCGTGCGCATGTCGATGTAGAAGTTGTAGACCTCGGCGCCGGTCCGTTCCTTCACGAGGTGCGCCAGCTTCAGCGAGTACATGCAGCACACGCGGGAGCAGTACTTGTTGGTGTTCTCGTCGCGGCTCCCGACGCAATGGACGATGCCGACCGCGCGCGGCGTGCGGCCGTCCCGGAGCACCACCTCCCCCAACGTCGGGCCGGAGGCGTTGAGCAGCCGCTCCACCTCGAGCGCGCTGTAGACGTTCGGGTACACGCCGTACCCGTAGTAGGGCACGCGCGCGGGGTCGAACGCCTTGAAGCCCGTCGTGAGGATGATCGTCCCCACGTCGATCTCGAGGATCTGCTCCTGCTGCTGGAAGTCGATGGCCCCGCGGTCGCCGCACACCTCCACGCACGTCTTCTTGCACTTGCCCGACTTGAACTCGATGCAGGTCTCCGGGTCGATGGTCACGAGCTGTGGCACCGCCTGCGGGAAGGGGATGTAGACGGGCTTGCGCTTGGACAGGCCGAGGTTGAACTCGTCGTCCACTTTCCCCGTCTTGTACACGCAGGCGTCGATGCACTCGAGGCAGCCGACGCACAGGTCCTCCCGCACATAGCGCGGCTTGCGCTTCACCTTGACCTTGAAGTTCCCCACGTAGCCGCCGACCTCGACCACCTCGGAGAGGGTCCACAGCGTGATGTTCCGCTGGGCCTTCACCGCGGTCATTTTCGGCGTGAGGATGCAGGCGGCGCAGTCCAGCGTCGGGAACGTCTTGTCGAACATCGCCATGTGCCCGCCGATGGTGGGCTCCCGCTCCACCAGGTAGACGCGCTTCCCGGCGTTGGCGAGCGTGAGCGCCGCGTGGATGCCGGCGATCCCGCCGCCCACGACGAGCACTTCGTCCCGGACGGCCACCCGCCGGGTCTCCAGCGCCTTGTGGTGCCTCACTCGACGCACCGCGGCCCGCACGAGGTCCCTGGCTTTCTCCGTGGCGGCCCGGCGATCCGGGTGCACCCATGACGCGTGCTCCCGGATGTTGACCATCTGGAAGAAGTACGGGTTCAGCCCTCCCTCGGCGAGGGCGCCGCGGAAGGTCCGCTCGTGGAGGTGCGGCGAGCAGGACGCGACGACGATCCGGTTCAGCCCGTGGCCGCGGATGTCCTGCTTGATCAGCTCCTGCCCGGGATCGGAGCACATGTACTTGTACTCCCGGGAGACCACGACCCCAGGGAGCCCGGAGCCGAACTCCGCGAGATCGTGCACGTCGATGATGCCCGCGATGTTGGTGCCGCAGTGGCACACATAGACTCCGATCCTCACGGCATCCTCACCGCTGTGCTCAGGCGTGTACATAGGAGTCACTCCTGACGACTGGGGCACCGGCCGATTCAACCAGTTCCACCAGGTCCTTGACGACCAGAGAACCATCGAGCTGGGTGGTCTTGAGCGCGTCCTGGAACATCACGAGATCCTTCGGGCAGCTGACAACCAAGGTGCTCACCCCGCGCAGACCGGCCGCCTCGCGGATGCGGTTCTCGGCGGGGCGCTCCCGGATACCCGGGACGTCTTCCATCCAGATCCGTCCACCGCCCGCGCCGCAGCAGTAGGCGTCGCCACGGTTCCGCCCCAT
>JBBSVS010000051.1:2718-8367 GCA_038046665.1 Thermoplasmatota archaeon | reverse complement strand
CCGCACCTCCTCGTACATGTAGTTCACCGCGAGGATCACCTGGTCCACCGTGGGAGGGAGGCGATCCAAGGCGTGCAGGATCTGCGGGCGGTTCAGCAGGGGCACGAGGGCCTTGGGCCGGTGCAAGGTGAGGGGACGCAACCGCGTCCCGAATCCGCCCGCGATGACGACCAGCTGCATCCCCGCTCGGATGCGGGCTCCTCGTTATCTATTTTCTGCCCGTGTCACTTGGGGACGATCGAGACGACGTTGTTCCCGCGGAGGACCACGGTCCCGACGCGGCGGACGTTGTCTTCCTTCGTCTCCTCCGTGTCTTCGAGGACCATGTTCATGTAATCGTCATAGCCGACCAGCTTGCCCTCGAGCATGCGGTTGTCCTTGAGCAGGAGCTGGACGCGCTTGTTGATGGATTTTTCTAGCACGTTTAGAGGCATCACCAAAGAGGCAGTTCCCCCTTCCTGGTCCGCGGAAGCCCCTTGACGGTCTTAAAGCTTTCTTTCTGCGACGACGGAGGGTTTCTCCCTGGCAGACGTGCACCGGACGCGGACCCAAGTTGTGTCTCCGAACCTTGCGGGACGTATTCGCTTTGAATCCCCTTCCGCATCCATCGCTTTTATTGGCTCGCCCACCCATGCGCGGTCTCGCATGGAACGGATGAAGGTCGGCGAGGTCTTCCACTACTTCGGGAAGATCGGCGTCGCGGCAATCCGCCTCACGGACGGGGCCCTCGCGGTCGGGGACACGATTCAGATCCAAGGGCCTTCGACGAACCTGACGGAGGTCGTGGAATCCCTGCAGATGGAGCACGCCACCGTGGCGCGCGCGGAGAGGGGGCAGGAGGTCGGCGTCAAGGTGAAGGAACGCGCGCGGGAGAAGGACCTCGTCTACAAGGTCCTGCAGCCGTGAGCGCGGGACTTAGAGGATCCAGCCCTTGACCGCGTAGTACAGGGCGCCGAGGCTCCCGAGGATCGCGAGGCCGTACAGGATCACGCCCAGCCCGCTCTCGTGCTTCCGGGCCCCCGCTTCCATGAGCATGTACTTGAAGCGGTGGGCGCCGTGGAAGAGGCCGCCCGCGATGACGAGGAGGAAGAAGGCACGCACGAGGAGGCCTTGCAGGTTCGCGGCGGCCGGGTTCATCGCGTTCGTGAGCCAGTCGTACCCGATGCGGTCCGCCGGCCAGAACCCGAGGGGTACGAAGAAGGAGACCGCGAGGATCGTGATCGGCAGGAGGAACGCGGTCAGGAAGCCGCCCAGGGAGAACAGGCCCCAGAAGAGCGGCTCGAGGACGACCTCTCTCTCCTTCCGGGCGGCCTGCACGCGGATGACTTCATGGCCGGGGTTGTAGCGCGCGTCGAACTCGCTCCTCGCCTCCTCGGCCATCTCAGAGCCCTCCGAAGACGAGGTACAGGACCGCGACCGATGCGCCGAGGAACACGACGACCATGAGGCCGAATATCCGCGTCCACCCGGGCGCGCGGTAGGACGACATCACGGCCTGGGACTTCCCGATCAAGAGGAACCAGGTGAAGGCGTGGATGACCACGAAGACCAGGATGATCCCCTGGATCACGAGCATCGCGGGCGTCTGGAGGAAGGCCAGGTAGCCCTCGTAGGCGGCCTTCCCCGCGTTGTACTCCATGAGGAGGCCCAGAAGCAGGATCGCGTAGACCGCGCAGAGGGTGCCGCCCACCTCGCGCAGCATGAACAGCGTGTAGTCCTTGTTGTGGGTCCACCAGCCCGCGGGGCGCTTCCAGACCGCTTCGCGCACCTCGACCGTCCCATCACCTCGACGCGGACTTGGGCATGAGCAGCTTCCGCATGTGGCGCATCGTGGCGAGGACCTTCAGGCTCTGGATCGCGCCCGCGGGGTCGACCTCCTTCGGGCACACGACGGAGCACTCGCCCACGAAGGTGCATTCCCAGATGCCGTTGCGGGTGGACAGCCGCTCCAACCGCTCGTCCGCACCCTCGTCCCGCGTGTCGCGGATGTACCGCAGGGCCATCGCGAGGGACGCCGGGCCGACGAAGTGACTGTTCCCCTGGAACACCGGACAAGCGGCGTAGCAGAGGGTGCAATTGATGCACAGGCTCTGCTGGCGGTACGCCTCCAGCTCCTCCGGATACTGGAGGTACTCGCCCTCCGCGAGGGGCGCGTCCTTCTTCCGGATGATCCAGGGCTTGACGGAGAGGAAATGCTCCATGAAGGGGTCGAAGTCCGTGACGAGGTCCTTGATCGAGTTGAACCCCGTGAGGGGGTCGACCTGGACGATGCCTCTCGGGCTCGCGTCCTTGATGAACGTGCCGCACGTGAGGCGGGGCTTCCCGTTCACGTCCATGCCGCAGGAGCCGCAGATGCCCATGCGGCACGACCAGCGGAACGTGAGCGTGGGGTCGAGGTTGTCCTTGATGTAGTTCAGCCCGTCCAGCACGACCATGTCGTCCAGGTACGGGACGCGGTAGTCCTGGTAGTGCGGCCCCTTCGTCCCCTGCGGCTGGTACCGGCGCACGCGGAACACGACTTGCTTCTCTGCGGCCATCTCAGTACTTCCTCTCCGCGGGTTGCCACTTGGTGATCGTCACCGGGAGGTAGTCGATCCTAGGCGCGCCGTCCGTGCGGTACGCCAGGCTGTGCTTCAGGTAGTTCGCGTCGTCCCGGTTCGTGTGGTCCGTGCGGCTGTGGGCGCCGCGCGACTCCCGCCGGTTCAGGGCGCTCCAGGCGATCGCCTGGGACACGTCGAGCATGAAGTCCAGCTCCAGGACCGCGGTCAGGTCCGTGTTGAAGACGCGGTCCTTGTCCGCCACGCCGACATCGGCGAAGCGCTGCCGCAGGCCCGCGAGCTTCGCGCAGGCGTCGGAAAGGCCCTTCTCGTCGCGGAAGATGCCCACGTCCCGCTCCATGAGCTGCTGCATCTCGCGGCGCAGGCCGCCGAGGGACTCCGAGGCGCCCTCCTTCTTTAGGAGCCCGTCGAAGATCCGCGTCTCCTCCCGGAGGAGGGCCTCCTTGTCGGCGCCGCCCTTGGCCCAGTCCTTCTTCTTCGCGTAGGCCGCGGCCGCCAGGCCGGTGGACTTGCCGAAGACGAGGCACTCGCTCAGGCTGTTCGAGCCGAGGCGGTTCGCCCCGTTGATCGACACACACGCGGACTCGCCGACGGCGTACAGCCCGGGCACGTTCGTCTCGCCGTGGATGTTCGTCGACACGCCGCCCATGATGTAGTGCTGCCCAGGCCGCACGGGGATGGGCTCGTTGATCGGGTCCAGGCCGACGTACTTTTCCGCGAGTTCACGGACCATGGGGAGCCGCTCGTGGATCGCCTTCTCGCCCAGGTGCCGCAGGTCCAGGCCCACGTAGTCCCCGTGGGGCCCGGTGAACCCGCGCCCCTCGCGGATCTCGATGAGCTCCGAGCGGGAGAGGATGTCCCGCGGGCCCAGCTCCATCTTCCCGGGGAGGTACCTCTGCATGAACCGCTCCCCGTCCTTGTTGATCAGGTACCCGCCCTCGCCCCGCGCCGCCTCCGTGATCAGGATGCCCGTGCCCGGGAGGCAGGTGGGGTGGAACTGGACCATCTCCATGTCCTTGAGCGGCACGCCGGCGCGGTAGGCGAGGGCCATGCCGTCGCCCGTCTTGATGAATCCGTTCGTCGTGAATTCGTAGACGCGGCCGCAGCCGCCCGTCGCCAGGACGACGGCCTTTGAGGCGATCCTCGCAAGTTCGCCTCGGCGGATGTCCAGGGCGATCACCCCGACGGCCGCCCCGTTCTCCAGGATGATGTCCGTGACGAACCACTCGTCGAGGCGGTGGATCCGGGGATACTTCATCGACGTCTGGAAGAGCGTGTGCAGGATGTGGAAGCCCACCTTGTCCGCCGCGAAGACCGTCCGCTTGACGGACATGCCGCCGAAGGCCCGCTGCATCACGCGGCCGTCCTCATCGCGGGACCAGGGGCAGCCCCAGTGGTCCAGCTGGACGATCTCCTCCGCGCAATGGGCCACGAAGAACTCGACCGCGTCCTGGTCCGCGAGGAAGTCGGAGCCCTTGATCGTGTCGTAGGCATGCAGGTCCAGGTTGTCGTACTCCCGCATGACCGCGGCGGTGCCGCCCTCTGCGGAGACCGTATGGCTCCGCATCGGGTAGACCTTGGAGACGAGGCCGATGGTCAGGTGTGGGTCGGCCTCCGCGGCCGCGATCGCGGCGCGCAGCCCCGCTGCCCCTCCACCGACCACCACGAGGTCGTAGGTGAGTCGGTCCACGCGCGGTCCCGATTCGCGACGTTGGCATAAGCTTTTGGCACGTACATGCCGATTTCTCCCAACCGAAATGCGAAAGCCGACGGATGCCTCGGCTACGGCACGGGCTCCGCGAGCAAAGAACCGAAGCGGCCGTCCAGATAGAGCTGGAGGCTCACGTTGGTGGCGTCCGAGGCCCCCATTCGCATCCTATAGTCGTCCCCGGGACCCCAGTGGAAGGAGGACGCCAGGACCGCGGTCAGCGTGCCCTCGCTCCCGGCCGGGATGGAAATCGCGGGCAGACGGTACGCGAACGTGCGCATGGGGAGCGGCTCGTCAAGGACGGACACGCCATAGGACCACACGTAGCCGGGGCCGTATGTGAAGCGGACCGGTGGACCCACGGGCACGAGGTCCGCGGAGCTCGGGGCGGACACGTTCCCCGCAGGGAGGTTCCCGATGAACCAGCCCCACGCGTCCAGGGTGTAGTCGACCTCGACCCATCGCACGTCGCTGAACCATGCGTGCTGGGCCATCAGCCGGACCGTGTAGTCCATGGCCCATCGCACGAGCACGACGCCGGAGGAGCCGGGTCGAACCGCAGCGAAGTCGGACTGGGCCCCGAAACCCGTGGGCCGGAAGGTGAAACCACCGGACGCATCGCCCTGGAACGGACCGCCGTCCGTGAGGACGAAGAGGACGCGGAGGTCGCCCCCCGTGACGTTCGTCCATGCGAACGCGAAGGCGGTGCTCGGGGAGAAGGTCACGTTCGTCTGGACATGGAATCCGTCCACGGTCAGGGACGGGAACGTGTAGAGCGTCATCAAGGGCGCGTCGAGGTAGATGCGGCCCTGGGAAAGGAGGCTGATCTGGCTCGGCGGGAGGCTGTTCCGCCAATTGAGGTACAGTGTGAACCCAATGACGAGGACGAGGACCGCGAGGACCACGCGGACCTTGAACCAGCGTCCGCGGCCCTTCTTCCGCGGTGCCGTGTCCTGCGACGGAGGAGCGCTCATCCTGGGCCTCGACGGCTCGGCCATGGAGCCCCTCCCCATGAACGTTTGGCACCGGCCTGGGACGCGTCCTGCGGCGGAGTACATACGGAACTTGGGTGACCCTCAATGCGGCCCACCGGGCTCTCGCGGTCATGGTCCAGATCCTCCCTTTCGCCCTCATGATCGCCGCAGGCGGTATGCTTGCGGCGGTCTTCTCCCAGACCGCGCCCCACGCCCTCCGCCGCGCGAGCCTCGCGGGATTCGCGCAGTCCGCGGGCGCGGGCTTCGTGCTCGTGGGCCTCGTGCATTGGTCCGTCGCGTTCTTGTCGGCCTAGGCCCGCGCCGGAGGGGACTTCTTCCCACGCGAGGGCGTCAACCTCTCCTGACCGGTGGAGGTCGACGAAGCCGCGCGCGGCGAACCCTCAAGTAC
>JBBSVS010000051.1:0-2618 GCA_038046665.1 Thermoplasmatota archaeon | reverse complement strand
AGGATCTCCGTCGTGCCGCAGGAGGCCCGCCCCCAGATGATGCTGTCCGCCTACGACCACATCCTCCTCATGGGCCTCATCCGCGGGATGTCCCGCTCCGACGCGAAGGCCCGCACGAAGGAGATCATGGAGGAGTTCGAGCTGTGGGAGCACAAGGACAAGCTCACCGCCGACCTTTCGGGCGGCCTGCGGCAGCGGGTCATGATCAGCATCGCCTTCATGATGAGCCCCGAGCTCCTGTTCCTCGACGAGCCGACGATCGGCCTCGATCCGCTCGGACGCCGACAGGTGTGGGCCATGATCCGCCGCATGACGAAACAGGGTGTGACCGTCCTCCTGACGACGCACTACATGGACGAGGCGGACAAGCTCGCGGACCGCCTGGCCATCGTGGACAGGGGCCGCATGGTCTTCCTCGGCGGCGTGGACGAGGCGAAGGCCGTGGGCGGGAACGGGATGCGGGTGATCATCGAGCCCATCGCGAGCAACGACGGCACGCGGGAAATCCTCTCCCCGAAGTCGAACGAGGAGATCGTCGAAATCGTCCAGCGAGGGCTGGACCAGGGACGCCGGGTGACGTTCCAGCCGCCGACCCTCGAGGACGCCTTCATCCAGATAGTGGGTGGCAGCATTGATGAAGAGAATTCGTGAAGCCCTCTACATCGGGCTGTTCGACTCTCTCCCCCTCCTGCGGGATCCCATGCTCCTCATTGTCCTCAGCATGTTCTCCTTCCTGCCGGTCATGTTCATCTATCTCTTCGCGGGCGCGGGGGACACGTTCAACGCGTCTCTCGTGGGAGCGATCGTCCTCAGCCTGGCCTTCGTCGGGCTCTTCTCCGCCCAGTCCGTCTACTTCAACAAGCACTGGTTCCGCTTCCAGGACATCTTCGTCGCCTCGCCCGTCTCGCCGATCTCCTACGCGATCGGGTTGTCCGTGAGCACGTTGATCGTCTCCCTGCCGGCGGTGATCCTGGCGATGGCCCTGTTGCTCATCGGAGTGCCGCGACCCATTTGGGACATCCTCGCGGTCGTCGCCGTGTCGGCAATCCTGTGGATCGCAACCCTCATGATCGGCTTCGCGATCGGCGCGTCGACGAAGAACACGCGCCGCGCGAACTCCCTGCCTCAGGTGCTGGGCATCGTGCTCGGTTTCCTTCCACCCGTGTACTACCCGCTCGAGCGACTCCCGGGCTTCCTGCAGCCGATCGCCCTCCTGGTCCCCACGACCCATGCTGCGGAGCTCTCGAAGTACTACTTCGGCCTGGCGACGATCCCCGACTGGGAGATCGTGTTCGGTTGGCTGTACCTGATCGCCTTCACCGCGGTCATGGGCCTCATCGTCGTGCGGCGGGCCCACTGGGTCGACCCGTAAGGACGGACGCCCGATGGAGCGGGAAACGATTCCCGCCACGATGCGCTTCGCCCTCCGGCACACGGGCCTCCGCGTCCGAGACACGGACGCAGCGATTGACTTCTTCACGAAGGTGCTCGGAATGAAGCTCGAGTCCCGCGTCAAGGCCGACGGAAGCAAGGGCGAGATCGCGAACCTCGAGAGCGGAGATGGGACGCACGGGCTCGAGCCAAACTAGTATGCGGACGACAGCCCAGTGGCCGACCGCTTCCGCGAGGGCGATGAGCCGGATCATCTGGGATTCGAGGTGGACGATTTCGAGGGCGCCCTCGCGCGACGGAAGGAAGCGGGCGACACGCCGAAGCTCGGTCCCTACCACGTGCAGAACTAGCACGTCGCCTTCGTGCCGGCTGTGGACGGCACCGGGTTGGACGTGTTCCATGTCGACCGTCCGAAGCCGAAGAAGGCAACGGAGCGGGTCACGCCCAGGCGTTCAACCCGGAAAGGCCGCCGCTGACGAGCCCGCTCACGTCGGCGTCTCCGGCGCCACCCGCTCGAACTTCACACGCAGGTGGTAGTTGCCGCCCGCCACCATGGTCTCCACGGGGAAGCCCAGCTTGTGGAGCACCCGCATCGCGGGCGGGTTGTCCGAGAGGATCTCCGCGTCGAACCCGGCGATCCCGTTCTCCCGCGCGATCCGGGCGATGTACTTGACGACGAAGGAGCCGATGCCGCGCCTCTGGAAGTCGTCGCGCACCAGGTACGAGACCTCGGCGAAGTTCGTGTTGCGGTTCAGGTAGTACCGCGCCACGGCCACGATCTCCTCCCGCTCCGGCTGCTCCGGATCCTGGGCGATCCCGACGATGCCCATCTCGTTGGAGTAGTCGAGGTGGACGAAGTGGACCAGGTCCCGGTGGGGCATCGACTTCAGGGAGTGGAAGAAGCGGTGGTAGATCGTGTGCTCCGAGCAGCGGTAGAAGAGGTCCTTCATCATCTCCTCGTCCGTCATCTTGATCGGACGGAAGAACATCCGCGTGCCGTCCTCGAAGGTGTGGGCGGACTCCCAACGCTCCGGGTAGATCATGCCCACCTCGGAGATCTCGGGCACGTCGTCCGCGATGTACTTGAGGCGCTTCGCCTCGCGGATGAGCTCGGGGCGGAACTTGGGGTGAGCGATGGAGATGAGGGCGAGGACGCGCTCCTGGACCGTGCGGCCGTGGAGGTACGCGACGCCCCACTCCGTGACGATGTAGTGCACGTCCCCGCG
>JBBSVS010000050.1:0-1833 GCA_038046665.1 Thermoplasmatota archaeon | reverse complement strand
GGAACTTCGAGGACATCGTCCAGGCGATTCGCCGGGATCCCGACATGGTCCTCACCTACCTTCTGCGGGAACTCGGGACCGCGGGCACCCTCGAAGGGCGGCGCGTCGTCTTCAAGAGCAAGGTCACGAACCAGCAGGTCGAGGAGCGGATCAAGTCCTACGTCGAAGCCTACGTCCTGTGCCAAGAGTGCGGCCGTCCGGATACGCGCCTCGTGAAGGAGGACCGCGTCGCGATGCTCGAGTGCGACGCCTGCGGCGCCCGGCGCCCGGTGAAGGCCGTGAAGAAGGCGGCCAAGGTCGAGGAAGCGCCCCTCGTCGAGGGGAAGGTCTACGAGCTCATGATCCAGGACATCGGCAAGAAGGGCGATGGGATCGCGAAGCTGGACAAGTACATCATCTACGTGCCGGGCACCGCGAAAGGCGCCATCGTGAAGGTGCATATCGAGAAGATTGCCGGGAGCGTCGCCTTCGGCCGGGTGTCGCTGGAGTAGGCGGCCCATGCGGGACGAGGCGCGTTCTGTCGTCGCAATGGCGGTCCTCCTGGTCGGGTCCCAGCTCGTGGCCCTGTCCATCGCGCCCGCCTTCGCCTACAACCAGTTCCAGGCCTTCCAGAATCCCAACGACGTCTCGAACACCCTCCTCTACATCGTGGCCATCCTCGTATTCACTGCGGTGATCCTCGGGCTCGTGAAGTACCGGCACAAGGACATCGCGCGGTACGTGATCCTCGCCTCGGTCTTCATCACGGTCGCGTTCGTGCTGATCTTGCCTTTCTACTACTTCCTCGCGTGGCTGCCCGGGATCGTGTTCGACGCGAACACCGCGGGGAACCTCGCGACCCTCCTCGCCTTCGCGGGAGCGGCCCTGGTCACGTGGGTCCTCGTGAAGTACCCGGAGTGGTACGTGGTGGACACCGTGGGCCTCGTGACCGCCGCCGGGGTGACCGCAATCCTCGGAATCTCCTTTGGGATCCTCCCGGCCCTCTTGCTCCTCATCGCCCTTGCCTTCTACGACGCGTGGGCCGTGTACCGCACGAAGCACATGGTCACCCTCGCGGACGAGATCACGAGCCAGCGCCTCCCCGTCCTCCTGGTCATCCCGAAGCACGCGGACTACAAGTTCTCCGAGCAGAAGAGCCTCAAGGAGCAGGTGGCCAAGGGCGAGGAGCGGGAGGCGATGTTCATCGGCCTCGGGGACCTCATCATCCCCGGCGTGCTGAGTGTGTCCGCGCTGACGTTCCTGAGCGGGCCCGGGCTGTCCCTCGGCGGACTCGAGGCGAACGCCCTCGTGGCCTTGGGTACGATCCTCGGCACCCTGGTCGGCTTCTCCGTCCTCATGCGGTACGTGCTCAAGGGCGACCCGCAGGCGGGCCTTCCCCTCCTCAACGGCGGGGCCATCGCGGGCTTCTTCCTGGTCCACGCCCTCGTGTACGGCAGCCTGATTCCGCCGTTCTTCTGATTCTCCGCGTCCGCAACCGTCTTATAGGGCCGAGGGGTTGGAACGGCTCTCTCTGAGGTCGAGCATGGCGCTGTGGCAAGGACGTTCCAAGAGGAAGCCCACGGGCGGGCGCTACCGGCCGCTCCGGAAGAAACGCCGGCATGAGATCGGTCGGGAGCAGCAATACGCTTTCATCGGGCCCACCCGCGTCAAGCTCTACCGCGTGAGGGGCGCGAACCGCAAAGTCCGGGTCCTCAAGGCCGAATTCGCCAACGTGCTGGACCCGAGGACCTCCGCCACGAAGAAGGTCAAGATCGTCACGGTGAAGGAGAACTCCTCCAACCCGAACTACGTGACGCGGAACATCATGACCCGGGGCGCGGTCATCCAGACGGA
>JBBSVS010000049.1:0-2926 GCA_038046665.1 Thermoplasmatota archaeon | reverse complement strand
GACCCCGCGCACTCCTCCGCGGAGTTCGCGGTGAGGCACCTCATGGTCTCCACGGTGACGGGGCGCTTCAAGTCCCTCCGGGGGTCCCTCGCCCTGGACGAGACCTCGATCGAGAAGTCTCAGGCTGAGGCGGAGATCGACGCCGCGAGTATCGACACGGGAACCCCGGACCGGGACAACCATCTTCGTTCCCCAGACTTCTTCGACGTGGCGAACCATCCCAAACTGCTCTTCCGGAGCACGCGAATCCAGAATCTCGGCGAGGATTCCGGCCGGATTCATGGGGAGTTGACCATCCACGGCGTGACCCGGCCCGTGACCCTGGAGGTCTCCTATCTCGGGGAGATCCGGGATCCGTGGGGGAACCGACGGCGAGGCTTCACGGCGGAGACCACGCTCTACCGCAAGGATTTCGGCATGACGTGGAACCAGGTCCTCGACGCCGGAGGCGTCCTCGTCGGGGACAAGGTTAAGGTCAGCCTGAACATCGAGGCCGTCGAGAAGCGCAATCCATGAGCCTCGTGTACGGCCTCTACGCTCCGAACGCCCCGAACCTGATCGCGCCGGAGGTGTTCGGCGGGGCGGGCGAGCCCACGGTGAAGGCCTTGCGCGCGCTCGATGTGCCCAACCGCGTGCGGCCCGACGTGATCCTCGTTGTCTCGCCCCACTGGGTCTCCCCGGGTGGCTTCCAGGTGCAGGCGAGCGTGCGCCCACGACAGATCTACGACTTCTCTGGGTTCCCCCGTCAAATGTATGAGGTGCGCTACACGCCTCCCGGAGAACCGGATTTCGCCCGGGCAATCGTCGAGGAGGGGCAGCGCCGCCACCTCCCGGTGGAAGCGACCGGGGACTGGGGTCTCGACCACGGAGCCTGGGCGACCCTCCTCCATGTGGCCCCGGATGCGAGAATCCCCGTGGTACCGCTTTCGATCGCGGGGCTCCCGCCGGGAGAGCATGTGGCCTGGGGGGAGGCGATTGGTGCCGCCGTCGCGAAGACGGACCAACGCGTCGCGTTCGTGAGCACCGGATCGATCACCCACCGCCTCGACCGGTTCGACCCGTCCTCTCCCGCCCGTTGGCCGGAGGCGGAACGGGTCGAGAAGGAGATCACCGACCTCGTCCTCGCGCGGCGTTACCAAGATCTTGCGAACTTCGACCCGCAGAAATGGGCCGTGGTCGCTCCCGAGGGAGACCTCGCTCCCCTGTTCATCATGGTCGGCGCGCTCGGGCCGCCGTTCCAGCCGCGGCTCGTGTCGACGGAACAGGCCTTCGGGGCGGTCAGCCTGACCGTCCTGGAATTCCTCCCGGGTTGAGGACGAACCCCTCCGGGTCGGCGACGAGATCGACCTGGGGGCCCCCGGGGACGCGTCGTGCGGAACTCGGCGCGGGCTACCCAACTCGAGAGGAAGGAAGGTCATAAGGTCCTCGTGCCGAACGCCCACCCGGCCTCCAACCCGTTCAAGGACCTTGGACGGGAGGAGACGTCGAAGGGAGAAGCTTCACACGAGGTCGGGCGCGGCGATGCGCCGCACGATCGCCAGGGACATCCTGCCGAAGATCGGGTTCACGTTGTCCCCGGTCTTCGCGCTCGTCCAGAGGGCGAAGCCCCCGTACCGCTCCGCCTTCTCCTGGGGTTCGTGCTCGTCGTAGAGGCACATGACCTGGTCCTTCAGGTCCATCTTGTTGACCACGAGCGCGAGGGGGATCTGCCCCGCGATCTTGAACGTCGCGGAGATCCACTGGTCGAGGGCCTCGAAGGTCGAGTAGCGTGTGACGTCGCACACCGCGATGAGGCCCTGCGCGCCCTTGAGGTACTCCTGGTGCAGGGTGTCCAGGTACGACCGCTCGCCGATGAGGTCCCAGATGGACAGCTGGAGCTCCAGGGTCTTCGAGGGGTCGCTCTTCGAGGTGAGCCAGACCTTCTTCAGGCTCACCTTGCTGCCCAGGGTGGAGATGTACCGGTCGTCGAAGGAGTCCTCCACGTAGCGGCGGATGAGGGACGTCTTCCCGACGGCCGCTTCGCCGACGAGGCAGACCTTCGCCTTGAGGATTCCAGTTAGCTCCACGCACGTGCGATTCGGCCGAGGGCGGCTATCAAGACTCCGTCATCGTTATCACGAATGAGACGGGCTGCGGATCTCAGCGGTGGCGGAGCACCCGCCCGGCGAGGACGCCGGTGGGCTCTCCCTCCTCGACCGCGGCCTGGCCGTTGACCACGACCCAATCGATGCCCTCGGGGAACTCGTGGGGATAGTTCTCGAAGGGGTAGGTGTGGGGCCAGAGGTTCGTCGCGCGGTCCCGCACGCGCGGCAGGTCGAAGACGACCAGGTCGGCGGCGAACCCCTCGCGGATCAGCCCGCGGTCCTGGAAGCCCAGCCTGGCCGCCGGCATGCCGGTCATCTTGTAGACGGCCTCTTCGAGGCGGAGGACGGGGTCTTGGACGACGAAACGCTCGAGGACGCCCGGGTATTCGCCGAAGGTGCATGGGAGATACGGGGGCAAGGCAGAGGTGCGCTGCTCCTTCGCGAGGATCCAGCCGTCGGAGCAGATCATCACGAGCGGGTGCCTCAGGGTGGCCTTGATCTCCTCGATGTCGATGTAGTCGAACAGCCCGACGGCCTCGTCGCGCTCCTCGACGATCGTGTCGAGGTAGGCGGTCCACGGATCCACTCCGCGCTCCTGCGCGAGTTGGGCGATGGTCTTGCCCTCCTTCGACTTGTCATGCGGGCATCGCAGGAGGAAGACACGGTCCCAGGCGTCGTGGACGAGGAGGCCCGCATACCCTGCGGCGGGACGTTTGTCCTCTTTGACCTCCCGCCTGAGTCCCTCTCGCTTCGCGGGATCGCGGAGCAACGCGAGCAGCTCGTCCGTGGTGAGCTTCTGCGTCCACTGCGGGAGGGCGTGGCTCAGGGCCGGGCCGAAGTCC
>JBBSVS010000048.1:0-1857 GCA_038046665.1 Thermoplasmatota archaeon | reverse complement strand
CGGGCGATCAACAGCTATATGCTGGTCCCCCCGGTGCTCGCGCTCTGGTTCGTCGCCGCGGTCCTCGCGGGGATCGGGGCCTTCTTCGTCGCCCTGGCTCTGTTCCTCGGGGCCTACGTCGGGGCGGGCGGCAAGGATGAGAGCAGCGCGTGGCGGATCGCCCAGCTCATCGGAGCCGTCGTGATCCTGCTGTTCCTGCTGTGAGCCGAGATCGGAGCGAACGAATCCAGGCGGCGCCGGGGTGCGCCGCCTCCCTTCCCTTTCTTCTCTGTCTTGGTCGCGCTTACTTCGCTATCCCCGCGTTCACGGAGAGGATCGGCGGAAGATACAGAGACAGGGCCTCCCACGATTCGCCCTCGTCGCGGCTGGCGTAGAGCTGCCCCGTGTTCGTCCCGAAGTAGACGCCCGCGGGATCGGCCGAGTCCGTCGCAAGGCCCTCCCTCAGGACGCCCATGAAGGCGCTCGGTCCCGGGAGCCCCTCCGTGAACCGCCGCCAGGACCTTCCCGCGTTCGTCGTGCGCCACACGGCCCCCTGGGCTTTCGGCATCACGCGGTTCTCCGCGCCAATCAGGGGGATGACGAAGGCGGCGTGCTTCCGATGGGGATACGCGGCGATCGTGAACCCGAAGTCGGAAGGCAGGCCCTTCGTGATCTCTGTCCAGCGGCCTCCTTCCGGTCCGCGGTGGTAGGTGCCGCAGTGGTTCTGATGGAAGACGGAGCCGTCCCCGGCGGAGTCCCACACGAGGTGATGCACACACTGCCCCATCTCAGGATACTTGCTCGGCAGGAAGTCGGCGCGCACGTTCTGGTTCTCCATGGTCCAGGTGTCGCCCCCATCCTTGCTCTCCCAGGTGCCCACCGCGCTGATCCCCACGAGCAGGTGTCGCGGGTTCCTCGGGTCCACGAGGACGGAGTGCGCGCAGAGACCGCCGAACCCCGGTTGCCAGTCCTTCCGGGTCGGGTGGTAGTTCAACGCGGGGAATCCCGTCCAGGTGTCGCCCTGGTCGTCGCTGCGGAATAGGGCGGCGGGCTCCACCCCGACGTACAGCGTCTCCGGCCGGTCCGCGGGTCCGGGCTCGATGTGCCACAGGCGCGTGACCGCTAACCCGCTGTTGGGATCGAACTTGGGCGAGGCCTTCGTGCTGCGGAGCGGCTCGCCCAACGTCCCGCGGTAGAGGGCCGGACCCCATTGCTCGCCGGGCGACGGCGCGGCGGCATAGACCGTGCGGCCGTCCCGCGGATCGAGGACCATATGGTAGACGGAAGTGCCCTCCATGTACGGCCCCATCACGGACCATTTCCTCCGGTCCGGAGAGTGGAAGACGAACCCGCCCTTCCGCGTTCCCACGAGCAAGGCCGTGCTTCCCTTCTTGATTTTAACCAAGGCAACCACCTGCGACGCTGGGGAGGATGTGGACCTGATCTCCGGGAGAGAGTCGCAGGCGATCGGGAGCCCCTCGAACGAGCTCGTCGTTCACGAAGACGTTCACGCACTGCCGGAGGCGGCCCGCCTCGTCGAGGATGCGGTCCCCGACGCCTGGGAAGGCCACATCGAGGCGCGCGACGAGGGACGCGAAGTCCGTCGCCTCGAGGAGCACCTCGTCCTGTCCTCCCGTGAAGGAGAGGAGCGCGGACGGGATTCGCACGAGGACGCCCGAGCGGATCAGTTCCTCCGAGGCGATGCGAGGATCCAATCGATTCCCCGGGTCCACATCGAGCGAGGGTTGAAAAAGACTTTGGGGGGAGGTGTGCGAAGATGGCGTTCCATCCCGGCATCGACACGGTTTTCTACATCCACGTCGATGGGGGTCACCTCAGGCGGCCTCGATCCGCGGGACGGCCGCACGGTCTATGCCG
>JBBSVS010000047.1:0-1273 GCA_038046665.1 Thermoplasmatota archaeon | reverse complement strand
CCGCCTTCAAGGTGGCCGACGACGTCCTCATGCGGGCGATCAAGGGCATCACCGAGGTCATCACGAAGCCCGGCCTGATCAACCTCGATTTCAACGACATCAAGACGATCATGAAGGGCGGCGGCGTGGCCATGATTGGCCTCGGCGAATCGGACAGCGAGAACCGGGCCGAGGAAGCGATCGAGGAGGCGATCAACTCGCCCCTCATCGACGTGGACATCAGCACCGCGACGGGCGCCCTCGTGAACGTCACGGGCGGCAACGACATGAGCGTGGCCGAGGCGGAGAAGGTCGCGGAGATCGTCCAGGGCCGCATCAGCGCGAACGCCAGGATTATCTGGGGGGCCGCCGTAGACCAGACGCTCGAGCACAAACTGCGGGTGATGCTCATCCTGACGGGCGTGCGGTCGAAGCAGATCCTCGGTCCCGGGGAGCACCTCCGTGGGCACGAGGCGGGCGTCGACGTCGTGCGTTGAGGGTTCATCCACATGGCCGACATCGTAGACAAGAGCTGGGACGTCCAACGGCGGGTCGAGGAGCGCCTCAAGCGCCTCGGCAAGGGGAAGTACGGGCGGATTCTGAAGATGGCCCGCAAGCCCACGCCGGACGAGTTCAGCAAGGTGATCCTGATCACCGGGATTGGCCTGGTCCTCATCGGCGGCCTCGGCTTCGCGATCTACCTCGTCATGCGCTACGGGTCTGGGTTCCTCAAGGGCCTCTTCGGGTGATCGGGAGATTAGACAACCATGGGCCTCCTCGATGACATCAAGGGCAAGGAAGTCAAGTCGGCCGAGCCTAAGGTGGAGGAACGTCCGCCCGTGGGCCACTTCGGCGTGAAGCTCGAGCTCGAGGAGGACAAGATCTCCCTCACCGCAGGGCAGTCCAAGGAGTATCCCATGCTCCTGACGAACTCGGGCACCGAGGACGACACCGTCGCGGTCAAGGTCGACCTGCTCTACAGCTCCGAGATCCCCGACCCGCCCGAGTGGACCGTGAAGGTCTTAGGCGTGGAGTCCAAGGCCTGGGACGTGACCTACACGAAGATCACGGAGAAGGAGTTCATGCTCATCTCAGGCGGGCAGCGGGAGATGACCATCTCCATCACCTGCCCCAAGGGCGCCCGCTACGGGGACCGCCTGAACGTCGTCGTGAACGCGATCTCCCGGGGCGACCCGGCGGCCTTCGATGCGAAGACCTTGAGCTTCACGGCCCGCCAGGCCGTCCTGGCGGTCAAGTCGTCCATCGGCCACGAGCGCGCGGTGGCGGACAGCAT
>JBBSVS010000046.1:0-2582 GCA_038046665.1 Thermoplasmatota archaeon | reverse complement strand
AGACCGCGTGGCCCACGCGGTCGGCAGGAGCTACAAGGATATCGTGCGGCTCCGGTCCGGAAATCTCTACCGCGCCCCGGACGCGGTCCTCTTCCCGGAGGATGAGGATTCGGTACAGGGGGTCTTGGAGTTGGCGCGCCGGCGGCGCTACGCGATCATCCCGTTCGGCGGGGGGACGAGCGTCGTGGGCGGCGTGGAGCCCCTCGCCGATGGCACCTACGCCGCGACCCTCACCCTCGACCTCCGGCGCATGCATCGCATCAAGGCGATCGACGAGCCCTCGGGCCTCGTCGCGGCAGAACCGGGCATCCGCGGTCCGCTGCTCGAGGAGGCCCTCAACGCGAAGGGTCTCACCCTCGGCCACTTCCCCCAGTCGTGGGAGTTCTCCACCCTCGGCGGCTGGATTGCGACCCGCGCCGCGGGAGGGCTTTCAAATCGCTACGGCCGCATCGACGACCTCGTCGTCGGACTTCGCCTCGTCTCGCCAGCGCGGGCCATCGAGGTCCGCCCGCTCCCCGGCGAGGACCATGGTCCGGACCTCAAGGAGCTCATCCTCGGGTCCGAGGGCACCCTCGGGGTGATCACGGAGGCCACGCTGCGTGCGTATCCTATGCCCTCGACGCGCCGGTTCGGGTCGCGCCTCTTCCGGACCTTCGGGGAGGGCCTCGCCGCCCTCCGGGCGATGGCCCGGGACGGTTCCCTCCCGGACATGACGTACCTCAGCGACGAGGAGGAGACCCGGTTCGCGGCCGCCCAGGCCGGCGTTGCACCCGGTCGTCCGAGCGGGGCGGGCATGGGCCTCGCCTTGAAGATCCTCGGGACGCGGGGGTATTCGCTGCAGCAAGGCAGCCTGCTCCTCATGGAGTTCGAGGGATCCTCCACCCGCGTGGCCCACCGCCGGAGACGGGCGGTGCGGATGGCGGTTCCCTCCGCGAACCTGGGATCCGGCCCCGCGAGGCGATGGCACTCGGAGCGCTTCGAGATGCCGTACCTCCGGGATTCCCTCATCGACCACGGAGTCCTCGTCGACACCGTGGAGACCGCGGCCTCCTGGTCCAACCTCCCGACCGTCTACCGCGCGGGCGGGAAGGCCCTCCAAGAGGCCCTGTGGGAGACGTGCGGGGCGGGACTCGTGCTGTGCCACGTGTCCCACGTGTATCCCGACGGCGCGTCCCTCTACTTCACGTTCTTCGGGAAATCCACGGAGGGCAAGGAGGTGGCGCACTGGGAGGCGATCAAGGACGCCGTCACGACCGCGTTCGTCGACGCGGGCGGAGCCCTGAGCCACCATCACGGGATCGGAGCGGACCACGCGCCCTACCTGCGACGCGTCATCGGGGAGGACGGCCTTGTGGTCCTGAAGGCCCTCAAGCGGGAGCTGGACCCCGACGGGATCATGAACCCGGGCAAGCTCATGACGGGATCCCGATGAAGGCGGACCTCTCGGCCCCGGGCCGGGCGGCGAACCTCGCGCGAATGGCCTCGGAGTCCTTCGATCTGGTCGTCGTAGGCGGCGGGATCGTCGGCGCGGGGATCGCGCGCGACGCGGCGATGCGGGGCCTGAAGGTTGCCCTCATCGACCGCGGCGACTTCGCGAGCGGCACGAGCGGGAAGACCTCGCGCCTCGTCCACGGCGGCCTTCGCTACCTGAAGAACTTCAAGATCGGCCTCGTCCGCCAGGCCGTGCGGGAGAGGGACTTACTCCTGCAACGGGCCCCCGCGCTCGTGCGGCCTCTCGCCTTCACGATCCCCGCGTACCGGAATCAGGGGACGGGGAAGAGCTCGTTGCGGCTCGGACTGTTCCTCTATGACTTCCTCTCCCGCGACGAGGTCCTTCCGCGACGCCAATGGCTTTCCCCGGAGGGCGTGAGGAAGAGGGAGCCGAAGCTCCGGGGCGCGTCGCTCCTCGGGGGCGGGCTCTACCATGACGCGCTCACGAACGATGCGCGCCTGGTCCTTGCCGTGGTCCGCGCCGCGGCCGATGCCGGCGCGGTCGTCGCGAACTACGCGGAGGCGATCGAGTGCGTCACCGAGGGGGGCCGCATCGCAGGTCTCCGCGTGCGCGACCGTATGAGCGGGAATCTGATCGGCATACGCGCATCGGTCGTGGTGAATGCCACCGGCGTGTGGCTCGACTGGTTGCGGTCCTCCCGGCCGGCTTCGCAGACGATCCGGCCGACGAAGGGCATCCACCTCTTCCTCCCACGGGAGCGGGTAGGCAACCGCCAGGCCGTGGTCCTGAGCGCGAAGCGGGACGGCCGCGTGATCTTCGTCCTGCCGTGGGGCCACCTCACCCTGGTCGGCACCACGGACACCGATTTCGGTGGGGACATGGATCACGTGGTGCCCGATGCGGACGACGTCGCCTATCTCCTGGAGAGCGTGAACGAGGCGTTCCCCGAGGCCCATGTGGGGCCGCAGGACGTCGTCAGTGTGTACGCAGGACTCCGACCCTTGATTCACGCGAAGCCCGGCCAGAAGGAATCAGACATCTCCCGCGAGCACGAGATCCTCGAGGATCCCGATGGGCTGATCTCCGTGGCGGGCGGAAAGCTCACGACGCAGCGCGCCATGGCCCAGGA
>JBBSVS010000045.1:0-1447 GCA_038046665.1 Thermoplasmatota archaeon | reverse complement strand
CGGGTCCGCTTCACGCGGGCGATGCCCTGCTCCTGCGCCTTCATGGCGACGGCGACGGCCTCCCGGGCGAAGACGTCGATCTCGTCCATCGTCGGCACGATGTGCTCCTCGTCGAGGCCCCGCTCTTCCTGGACCTTCGCGAGCTCCGTCGCGGCGGCGATGCACATCTCGTCCGTGATCGTCTTCGCGCGGACGTCCAGGGTCCCGCGGAAGATGCCGGGGAACCCGAGGGAGTTGTTGACCTGGTTCGGGAAGTCGCTGCGGCCCGTGGCGATCACGCGGGCGCCGGCTTCCGCGGCCTCCCAGGGCCAGATCTCCGGGACTGGGTTCGCGATGGCGAACAGCACCGCGTCGTCGGCCATGCTCGCGACCCACTCCTTCTTGATGATGCCGGGGCCGGGCTTGGACGCGGCGATGACCACGTCGACGCCCTTCATCGCCTCGGGGATGCCCCCGTGGCGGTCCTCCACGTTCGTGGTCTGGGCGAGCTCCCACTTCTCCACGTAGTCCTTGGAGACCGCCTCGATGTCGGAGCGGTGCTTGCAGACGATGCCCTTGGAGTCCACGAGGATGAGGTTCTTGGGCTGCGCGCCCGCGTCGATGAGGACCTTGGCCGTGCGGATGTTCGAGGCGCCCGCGCCGACGAGGGTGAAGGTGGCCTCGCTCATCTTCTTCCCGACGACCTTGAGGGCGTTGATCGTCCCCGCCACGTTGATCGTCGCGGTGCCCTGCTGGTCGTCATGCCAGACCGCGATCTCGCATTCCTTGCGGAGGCGCTGCAGGATGTAGAAGCACTTGGGCTGGGAGATGTCCTCCAAATTGATGCCGCCGAAACTCGGGGCGATGAGCTTGACCGTCTCGATGATCTTCTCCGGGTCCTTCGTGGCGAGGGGGATCGGGAACGCGTCCACGCCGCCGAGATACTTGAACAGGAGGCCCTTGCCCTCCATGACGGGCAGGCTCGCCTCCGGCCCGATGTCGCCCAGGCCGAGGACCCGCGTCCCATCCGTGACGACGGCCACGTTGTTCCACTTGTTCGTGAGGGACCAGACCTTGCTCGGGTCGGCCTTGATCTCGAGGCACGGTTGAGCCACGCCCGGTGTGTACCAGATCGCGAAGTCCTGGAAGCTGCGCACGGGCACGCGCGGCACGATTTCGATCTTGCCTTGGTAGAAGGGGTGGTACTTGGCGGACAGCTCCTTCGGCAGGTTCGCCTTCTTGAGGTTCTCCTCCACTTCTTGTGGCGTTGGAGCCTTCACAGCCTTGCCCGACGGGCGCTTCTTCACAGCGAGCATGACACCACCCACCAAGGGATGATGCGCGACAGTTTCGGACGGCCTTTAAACCTTTGCTTAGTACCGGTATGGTTCCTCGTTACGGTAGCCTGAGACATGGAGAGAATCGGTCGATTTCCCTCACGGCGCGCGTCGATGGGCGGTCCGCGAAC
>JBBSVS010000044.1:0-5162 GCA_038046665.1 Thermoplasmatota archaeon | reverse complement strand
CCGAAGTCCATCGACAGGCCTAAGGGCATGACCCCGGATAAAATTTCGGCGGGACAAAGCTTGAAGCGCGTCCACCCCTTGGTCCCGGCGTGGATGCGATTTCCCTCGTCCCGCTCCAGACCGCGGCGGCGGAGGCCTACTGGCGGGTCTACGTCGCCGGCCGCACGGACCTGCCCTCCCGCGACCTCCAGGCCCATCTGGACCGATACCTCGCTCTCCCTCCGGAGGAGCAGCGGACCCACCTCGCGATCATGAAGGACGGGACGATCATCGGCACCCTTCGCCTGCTCCCGGACACGATTACCGGATTCGCGATCGAGCCCGCCCGCCAGCAATACGCAACCCTGGCCCTCGTGAAGGCCATGGACCTCCTCCGCTCGCAAGGGGTCACGGCCATCACCGCCTCCTACGAGGACCGCTACGAGCCCTTCTTCGAGGCCCTCGGCTTCCGACGCCGGTTCGCGCGGATGCGGATGGAGGCGCCCACGAAGCGGTTCCCTCCCGCCTCCGGCGTCGGGCTGAAACCCCCGGAGGAGTCCGAGGTCGTCCACCTCGCCGCCTTCTTCAAGGACGTCTACGAAGGCCATCTGGAGCAGCAGTACGGGATGCACGTCGGGACCGACGACGAGTGGCGCGCGTACATGACGGGCGTCCTGAAGGGCGAGGTGGGCCGGTTCATGCCCGAAGCCTCACTCGTCGCCGTCGACGCGGGGCGGATCGTCGGCGCGATCCTGATGAGCCACTGGATGGGCATGCCGCTCATCGCGGAGGTGGGCGTCGCCAAGGACCGCCGCGGGAAGGGACTCGGCCGGGCTCTCCTGGAGGCCGCCTCGTCGCGCCTCGAGTCCCTCGGAGAACCCGTGTGGGCCCTCTACGTGACCCTGGGCAATGACAACGCGATCGCTCTCTACAAGGATTTCGAGTTCATCCAGGCGGGAGGCCAGACGGTCACCGCCCGCCTCGAGGGATCTTGAACCCGCAAATATTCTCACGATTGAGACTAACGGGGCTACCTTAAAGGCCCGCGCGCCCGCATGGTTTCCTGGCGAACCTATGAACGTCCCAGCCGAGCTTTTCGTCGTGCTCATCCTGAGCATCCTCTGTGGTGTCCTCGGGGTGTTCCTCCTGGCCCACAGGGGTGTGCGGATGATGCACGGCGGCCTTCTCTACCGCCTGAGCATCGGGCTCGCGGCGGTGGGCATCGCCCTGAGCCTGAGCACCGCGGCGCGCGTCCTGAGCCTCGACCCGATCTGGTCCGACGGGTTGCAGGTCGTCGCCCTGCTCGTGCTGTTCTACATCGGCTACAGCGCGTGGCTGAGCGCCCACCAGATGACCGGCGAAGCGTGAGACCGTGGGCGTGCAGGCGGCGTACGAACGCATCGAGGCCGACATGCGCGGCATCTGGGGAGACATGGCTCCGGCCATGCTCCGCAAGCGCCTGCGTGACGTCCACGCCGACCTGAGCACCCTGTCCCGCGAGAACCTGGAGACGATCGTCGACCTGCTCCGCCAGAAGACGCTGCCCTCCATCCTCGGCGAGGATGGAGCCGAGGCGAAGGCGAAACAGTACCTCGCGTGGGTCGACGACAGCGCATGAACGGCCCGTTCACCCGGGCTTGACACCGACGAACCACGGGAACCCCTCGCCCCGGGAGAAGCCCGGCCGGGGCGTGGCGGGGCGGACCTCGAACCCGACCTCGTTGAGGAGGTCGAGCCACGTGCGGAAGGGGAACAGGCCCGAGAGGTGCCGGTCCGTCTCGACCTCGAGCCTCCCGTCGCGGCGGATGAGGTATACGAAGACGTTCTCGAACATCGTGTCGCTCGGGTCCGGGTCGAAGGCGTTCTCGAGGAAGACGATGTGCACGTCACCCTTGGAGCGCACGGTCACCTTCGCCCGGTTCTGGCGGAACCGTTCCGTGGTCTCCTCCGCGTAGGTGACGAAGACCCCGCCCGGCCGGAGATGCTCGTGGGCGGTCACGAAGGCCGCCCGCAGGTCCTCCTTCGTGAGCATGTAATCGATCGAGTCGAAGACCGCCACCGCGTCGAAGGTCCCCCCTAGGCGCACGCGGCGCATGTCCCCGTGGACGTAGGTGACCTCGGGGTTCAACTGCCTCGCGAGGTCGAGCATGGCCTCGCTGGCGTCGACCCCGGTGACCTCGTAGTGCTTCTTGAGGGTCCGATCCAGGTGCCCGCCTCCGCAACCCAGATGCAGGAGCGTCTTCCCCGGCTCCCGGGAATGTTCTCGGAGCAGCGCGTGGGCGGCCTCCGCTTCCCCTTCGTAGTGCTCCTGCGGACTGATGATCGGCCAAGTCCACGCCAAGTCGCCGTACAGACGGCGGGCGTCCCTGGACGATGGCGCGTGCATGCTCTCTCCGACCGAGGATGGTGCCCCCGCGGAAAGGGTTTCCGAGTCCCGGCTCACGCGGCCGGGAAGCTGATCGTGTGGCCCTCCGCTTGGCGGTGGGTTTTCGCGGGCTCGCGGATGCGGAAGCCTCGGTCGGCACCGTACCGGCGCATGATGTCCAGGATGTAGCGCCCGCCGAGGCGGCCCGTAGCCACGATCATCGCGCGCACGGGCACGGGGAGCCTCGTGAGCCTCCATAGGTCCTGGTCCATCTCCAGGACCACGTGCCTCCAGGCGCGGTAGGCGACGTTGAACCGCGCTTCGTCGATCATCTCGTCCAGGTTGTAGAACTCCTCGCCTCGCAGCGCGCCGACCGGCACGAAGGTCAGAGGCGCGGTGATGAAGTGGTTGTTGGGGATCTGTTCCATCTTGTCGATCAGGTCCACGGTCATCCAGGCGTCCTCGGGGGTCTCCCCCGGCAACCCGAGGATGACCGTGAAGGCGGGGAACCAGTAGTTGCGGTTCAGGATCTCCGTGCCCTGGACCACGATCTCGGGCCACTCCTCCGCGGTGAAGGGGGCGGCCTTGCGGTTCAGCACGGCCTTCGACAGGCGTGGGCTCCCGGTCTCGATTCCGCTCTGGATCCCGATCCACTTGTCCGGCTTCGCGTGCACGATGCGGGAGATGTCCTCGATGAGCCCCGGGTTCGTGACCGCCGCGCTCACAGTGCCGTGGGTCGGGTAGCAGTGCGCCACGCCGGGCTGGTCCATCACGTACTGGAAGAGCTCCCGGACCGCGTCCTCGTTCGGCTCGAAGGTCTTCCAGTTCTCCAGCTTGTACAGGAAGATGTCGTCCGAGTGGAGCTGAATCGACGTCTTGCCGGAGCGCACGTTCACCGCGAGCTCGTCCCCGATGTAGTCGAGGGGAAAGTACCTCGGTCGGCGCAGCGTGACCTCGCAGAACTCGCAGCCGCGGCCGCAGCCCCGCATGACCTCGTTCATCGCGTGCATCGTGGGGCCGAGGATCTTCGGGATCTCCTCGACGCGCGGGGCGTCGCGGTTCGTGTACCGCATCACGGGCGGCGCGTCCCCATGGGCCACGCGCTCGAAGATCTCCGCCGCTTTGTTGTCGCATTCCCCGTGGACGAGGTGGTCGATGCCCAGGGACTCGGCAATGCCCTGGCGGTAGTCGAACTGCCAGGTGCCCGGGCCGCCCAAGATCACCTTGTGCTTGCGGTTCGGGCGCTGAGCCTTCTGGGTGAGTTCGATGAACTTCGCCTTCGTGTACGGCGTCAGGGACCCGCCCATGGTGAAGGACATGCTCACGGGCCCGAGGCCCAGGGGGTCCATGGAGTGCAGCCCGACGACCTCCGTGTCCTCGTTGATGTAGCGCTCCAGATGTCTAGGGTCGGCCACGACGACCTGGCCGCGGCCCACGGCATTCACGAGGGCGGCCTCGACCTTGCGCAGACCGTAGGGAGCGCGGATGGGCTGCCCGTTCGCATCAAGTTTCGGCGGGTCTGCGAGGATTCGATGTACAAGGCGGGAGTGCCAGAAGTCCGTCGGGATGCAGCTGAAGAAGGTCGCCAGCGGCACTCCGCGGTAGTCGGTCATCAGAGTGTAGTCGGCGGCGAGTACGTACTTCGCCATGTGCTTCCCCCACTCACGTGATGGCCACAACGATTGAGCACCCTGTGGCCGAGGTGCGGTGAGCGGAAATGGCGGGCCCAGCATGTGTCGTTTTGGGCTATTATACGTTTCGCTGTCCCGCCGGCCCCGGACGAACGGGGTTTTCGGTCGGTCGAAAAAGCGGGGTCTCGGTCGCTCGCACCAGGCCCCGCGAAAGCGAAAGGGTTAAAAGAATCCGCCCTTTGGTCAGCCCTGGTTGGGATTGACCATGGTCGAGGTAGGTCAGAAGGCGCCGGATTTCACCTTGCCAAGCGACGAGGGCAAGAACGTCCACCTCTATGAGGAACTGGGAAAGGGCCCCGTCGTCCTCTCGTTCTACGTCTTCGACTTCTCGGGCGTGTGCCAAGGCCAGCTGTGCGCGATGCGCGATTCCATGGGGGACCTGCAGCAGGTTGGGGCCAAGATCTTCGGGATCAGCACGGACAGCCACCATAGCCACAAGGCCTTCCGCGCTGCGAACGACATCAACTATCCGCTCCTGAGCGACTGGAACAAGACCACGAGCAAGGCCTTCGGCGTCTTGTACGACAAGCTCGGCGACTTCGTCGGCGTCTCGAAGCGGTCCGTCTTCGTCCTCGACAAGGACGGCGTCGTGCGGTTCAAGTGGGTCACCGAGGACTCGAAGGTCCCGCCCGACGCCAAGAAGGTCCTCGAGGAAGTCAAGAGGCTCGCTGCGTGATGCCCGCCGCGGCGAGGGCCTGGCCGGCCGTACGGACGGTGGGGATTCCCGGAACCTGCCCGCGTTCTCCGCGCGCGGACCCCGTGTTCACCAAGACGACGCGGTCTTTCGACGTGATCACGCCGTCATCGTAGAATCGTCGAAGGCCCGCGAGCGTCGCGGCCCCCTCGAGGCATGCGTCGATCCCTTCGAGCGCCGCCAGGTTCGCGGCGGCCAGTCTCATCGCGTCGTCGGCGACGCTGACGGCCGCACCCCGCAAAACGGTTTGTCTCGCGCGATGCCTTTATCTCCGCCGACGCGTTCGATTGCGTCGATGTCGGCCCTCGCCCACCGCGTCGACCTCGACGAGGCCTACGCGAAAATGGTCGCCGCGCTGCAAGACCGCGGTCGCGTCCTCGTCGCCTACTCCGGCGGGGTGGCCAGCGGGCTCGTGGCCCGCCTCGCCCCCGAC
>JBBSVS010000043.1:0-1555 GCA_038046665.1 Thermoplasmatota archaeon | reverse complement strand
TGCCCGCGAGGTTGAACGTGTCCGGCACGTTGCCCGCGTTGTGCACGGCGATCGTGTATGTGACCGAGCCGCCGGGCAGGATCGTGCGGTTCTGGGAGGCGTCCCAGCTCAGGGTCGCCGCTCGGTGGACGACCTTCGTGAGCTGCAGGTTCACGACCGCGTCCGCCGTGAGGTCCGCCGTGGCGGTCGCGGAGTAGTTCACCCGCAGGCCTTGCTGGACCACGCCCTTGCTCGCCGTGACCGTGTAGGAGCCCGCGGGCAGGAGGATCTGGTAGGCCCCGCTCGCGTCCGTGGGCAGGGGGAGCTTCAGGTTCGACGTGGACACGGTCAGATCCGCCGTCGTCCGGGCGCCCGTGTCGTCCGTCGTGACGCCGGACAGGACGTGGGCGGCCTGCAGCTCGAAGTTGTAGGCGAGCAGGTCCTGGAGGGAGACCGCCAGGTTCCCGAGGAAGGCGCTCTGTCCGACCGCGCGGGTCGCGTAGACCTCGTAGAACCCGGGCGCCAGGTCGATCGAGTACGCGCCGTTGGCCGGCACCGCGACGGACGCGTTCAGGGCCCCGCCGGGCTGCGCCAGGAAGGTCACCGAGGCGTCGACCCCGGCGCCCGCCAGGGTCACGGTCCCGGAGACCGTCGTGTTGTGGAGCGTCCGCACGAGGTCCAGGCTGTAGCCGAAGGACGACAGGCCTGGGGTGATCGCGAAGCCGCCCGTGAAGGTGTATCGGTAGAACCGGAGGAAGGTGCCCGTGGGCACGCTGTTCGTCGCGTTCACGGACACCGTGTAGTTCCCGGGGACCAGGTAGGTCGTGTACTGCCCCGCGGTCGTGCTCGCGACCTGGAAGGACCCGCCCTCCTTGCGCACGAGGGAGATCGTCGTCGAGAAGGTGATTGACGCGCCGTCGAGGAGCAGCTGTCCCGTGACCTGGGTCGCCTGGACCAAGGACAGGGTCAGGTTTCCCGACACGGGCAGGCTCGCGTTCCGCAGGACGGAGTACTGGGCCGTGCCCGCACTGCGGCTCGCGCTCACGGAATACGCGCCGGGCTGCAGGTAGAGCGTGAAGCCCGCGCTCGTGGCGGCCACGCTCCGCGCGTCGGGCCCGTTGAACGTGACGTTGGCCGGGCCGGCCACGCCGCCCAGGGTCACGTTGCCCTGGACGAGGGTGCGGGCCGCGAGGCGCAGGTCGTAGCTGGCCTGGCCCTCGGCCACCGTGAGCAGGAGGGAGTCCGTCCCCAGGTTCTGGTACCGCCACGCGGCCGACCCAGAGACGTCCTCGTCCACGACGAGCTCGTACCGCCCGGGGACGAGCTGCAGGGAGTAGCTCCCTTGCGAATCCGAGGTCCCGTTCGCCTCGCGAGCGGACACGTCCAGGGGATTCGCACGGATCGTGACGGGGTGGTTCAGCAGAGTCGTGCCGTTCACGAGGACGACGCCCGTCAGGGTGACCGGTAGGGGCTCGAGGGCGATGTGGGCGTTGGGGCCGATCCCGCTCTGGTCCGACGGCAGCCAGGTCACGTCGACGACCTTCAGCACGCCGTAAGCACCAAACACGAGGGCCTT
>JBBSVS010000042.1:0-3527 GCA_038046665.1 Thermoplasmatota archaeon | reverse complement strand
GGCCATCTGCACGCAGACCCAGCTCGGCGTCCGGTCCAAGGCCTGGGCCGGCGGCCGCTTCAGCACCCAGGAGCCCCTCGTCTACGACCTGGACAAGTATTACATGGAAACGATGACGGGCAAGTCGGACTTGTACCTCAAGCCCGCGGCGAGGAAGAAAGCGTCTACGTCACGGAAACGACGCGAAGGTGGAAGTTGAGCCGCTTCCCCGCGAGGGGATGGTTGAAGTCCATCTTGGCCCGGTCCTCCGTGAAGCTGACGACGCGGGCTTCCGCCTCCTCGCCCTTGCCCACCTGGACCGTGAAGCTCTGGCCCACATGCAGCTCGCCGGGCGGGAAGGAGCTCCGCGGGCCGTCAATCACGAGCTCGTCCTCGTAGGGTCCGTAGGCGTCGTCCGGTTCGAGGGAGACCGTCTTCTCCTCCCCGGGGGACATGCCCATCACGGCCTTCTCGAAGCCGGGGATGAATTAGCCGGATCCGACGACGAACTCGAGCGGCTCGCGACCCTCGCTCGAGTCGAACTCCTCCCCGTCGTCCAGCGTGCCGCGGTAGTGCACCGCCACCGTGTCCCCCTTGGCGACCCCCGCGTCCTTGGCCATGCCCGATCCCACAATCGCGCGGTACTTAACGGTGCTTCCCGGCCCCCGTCCGCGGATTGATAACCGCCGCGAGAGGTATGAATAGTCTCAGGGCAGGCATGGATGCGTGGCCCCCGAGCCCCCCGCCGACGTCGCGACGCGGAAGCGCCTCCTCCGTGACCTGCTATTAGCCGTCGCCGTGTTCGCGATCATCTTCGGCGGCCTGCTCGGCTACACCCGCAGCTGGCCGCCCATGGCCACGGTCGCCAGCGGGAGCATGGCCCACGCGGAGGACGCGAGCGCGATCGGCGTGCTGGACCCGGGGGACCTCGTCCTCGTGCAGGCCGCCGCGGCCCGGAGCGACGTGGTCACGTACCTCGAGGGGCGGGCCAGCGGATACCGCACGTACGGGGACTTCGGGGACGTGCTCCTCTTCGAGGCCCCCGGGGAGCCCGCGGGGAGCGTCTACGTGCATCGGGCCATGGCCTTCGTGACGTGGAACGCGACCGCGCGCGGCTACGACGCGCCGGACCTCGCGCGCCTGCCTGCATCGGAGTGGACGGCGTGGGACGCGGGCGGGAACGTGACCGCGTCACCCTCCGGCCTCTCGCGCTTCCTCGTGCACCACGCGGGCTGGCGCCAGGACCTGGACATCGCCTTCAACCTGACCGCGGGAGAGCGGAGCCTGGCGGTGGGCGTCGGCATGAGCGGCTTCCTGACCATGGGGGACCACAACGCCTACGCGACCCTCACGAGGGTCGACCGCTGGGTCGCACCCCCCGGGAACGTGCTCGGCGTGGCCCGCGGCGAGATCCCCTGGTTCGGCCTGCTCCACCTCACCCTGGCCCCGGACCCGGACGGCTGCTGCGCGGGATGGGGGTCCACGGACCCAGTCCGCGGCGCGCCCGCGAACAGCTGGGCGGCCTTGGACGCGGCGCTGATCCTCCTCGTCGCCCTCCCGGTGGGCTGGGTCGGGAGCGGGATGTACCTGGACCGCCACCCGCAGGTACGGCAGATGATCCAGGAGATCCTCGGTCGCCTCAGATTCTGGAAGCGATCCCCTGGAGAAGAGACGGGGGGACCGTCTCACGAGCACCGCTGAGACCGCCCCTGGTCCAGGGCACGGCAGTGCCTGAACTGTGGGGTCGCAAAACGACTGGCCCGCCCGCGTCCCGATAGTGCGGGGCCTCGGGCGGACCTTCCTCCAGGCCGGATCGCAGTGTGCCTGGAGGACCTTCGGGCGTGGATCCTACGGCTTCCACCGCGGCCGCGCGATGCCCAGGGCGGGCATCACGAGGACGGCTGCGACCGTCAGCACGGCGAACGCGATCACGCTCACCGCGCGCGGGTGCATGAGGATCCAGCTTCCCACGCGGTTCAGTAGGGCCTTCATGGTAACTGGAACATATGGACGTCGGGGGTAGATGAAGGGTCTCCGCGGATTATCATTAGTCCCGGTGAGAATCAGCAACCCGGGCCCGCGGCGAGCCTCCGACGCTTTGAATCAGGCCCGATAACGGCCCCCGAGCCCTTTTAGCGGACCCCACGAACGGCACCTCCTGGCCCTCAGTTGCGGGGCGGGAGGCACCAAGCGACCCCATGAGCATGCGGCATCCAGCCCGGGCGCACGCGCTGTTGGCCCTCCTGCTCCTGGGTGTCCTGGGGTTCGCCGGGGCCCACGCGGGCGTCCGGCCCGAGCCCGTTCCCGCATCGCAGAGCCTTCCCGGTTCGCCCTTGCCCTCCGCGGCCGTCACGCGCACCTTCGACGTCTCTGCGGATGCGTTCATCGCGGGCGCCTTCCCCGATCGCAACGCCGGCGCCTCGGATCGCCTGGTCCTCGGAGGGGACCCGGCGAACGCCACCGCGTACCGATCCCTCCTGGACTTCAACCTCTCCTTGATCCCCGCGACCGCACGCATCGTGAACGCGACTCTCCGCGCGTACGCCCTCCAGGCCCCACCCGGCCGCAGTGTGGCCGCCCACGCCCTGCGGGCCCCGTGGCTCGAAGGCACGGGCGTCCCGTACCTCTACCGCCAGAACGTCACGGTGTGGGAGACCGCCGGCGTGGCGCGCGTGCGGGAGCCGGTGGACCTCACCGTCGTCGTGGCTATCCCCCTCTCGACGTTCGTCAAGGCCGATTTCCGCGTGTACGACGAGACGGGCCGGGAGGTGCCGAGTCAGGTCTACGGCGCCACCTTCGCCGGCGCGAACGTGACCCGCGTCCATGTGGTCTTCGGGGCTAGCGTGGCGGCCCGGGGCACCCGCACCTTCACCCTGGACTACGGCGCCCTCGTGCCGGAGGTCCCGACCTTCCGGTCCCGTTCCCTCGGCAACCTCCTCTGGAGCTATCCCGTGGGCTCGAACTACGCGCCCCTCACGGCGGCGGACCTCGACGGGGACGGCAAGCTCGAGGTCGTCGTGGCCTCGGTGAACGGAACGATCTCCGCCCTACGCTGGGACGGGACCGGGAACGCGACCCTGCTCTGGAGCCACACGGCCGCGGATGCGGTGGAGGCTTTCGCCACCGCGGTGGACCTCGACGGGGACGGCCGGCTCGAGGTTGTCTACGCGACCACGGGGAGCCTGGACGCCAAGGTCCACGCCCTGCGGTGGAACGGGACGCCCTACTGGAACTCCAGCGCCTTCCCCGGGAGGGCCGTCTATGCGCCGATCGCGATCTCCGACGTGGACGGCGACGGAATCAAGGAGCTCTTCTTCGGGTCCTCGGACGGCAACCTCTACCGCCTGAACGGGAACAACGGCACGGTGCGGTGGCGGTACACCCTGGGCGGCGGCGCCTGGGGCTACGGCGCGGCCGTGGGCAATCTGACCGGCGGTCCGGAGCCGGAGATCGTCTTCACCTCCTCCACGGGGGACTTCTACGCCCTTCGGGCGAACGGCAGCGTCGCCTGGAGCGTCGATCGCGTCCCCGTCTACCCGTGGTGGTGG
>JBBSVS010000041.1:0-9087 GCA_038046665.1 Thermoplasmatota archaeon | reverse complement strand
CCATGGAGTGCGGGGCTCGTCCATCGACCCGAGCGCCCAGGACGGCTTCACCTCGAAGGTGGGCATCGACGCGACGAAGCCCCTCGGCGCGGACCCGGGGATGTTCGACAAGGCACAAGTCTAGGATTCCAAGCCTATCTGCGCTGAGATTGCCGCACCGAGACCATGGACGTCGTAGAACCAGGCGGCTCCGGAGGCCGTTCGCTACCGCAGCCTTAGTACGGGACAACCTCCAAGCCCGTCAGTTCCGTAAGCCTCTCAAAGTGAGCCACGTTGCGCGTGACGACGCCGTCGGACCCGCTTCGCATCGCGATCGCTGCCGTGAGACTATCCGCGCCGACATCATGGCCCCTCCGTCGGAGCTCTCCTCCGAGCTCCGCCGCCTTTGATGCGTCCTCCAGGGAAACAGGCAACACCACGAGACGAGCGAACACCCTCGCGTACAAGTCTAGGAGCTTCGTCCGCTGGCTCCGGTCGCGGATGGAATGAACGCCGAGGAGCGCTTCGTACACATTGAAGGTTGTCGTGGCCAGGACCTCGCCGCGGCGCTCGAGTTCCTCGGAGATCGCCCGGACCTCTTCCGGGCTTTCGACGACGTCGATCAGAAACGTGGTGTCCAGACACTTCAACGGGTGGCCACCCGCCGCTCGAGCTGCCTCCGGTTCTCGCGGACCAAGTTGGCGAGGTTGGTCCGGCCCCGCAACTCCGGATACAGTCCGATGACTTCGGAAAGCTTACCACCCTGCCGGGCGAGTCGGATGACCGTGTCCGAGAAGCTCTCGCCCGCCAGCTTGTGCCGGTGGAGGACCCGGTATGCCTCATCGGAGAGGCTAATCGTCTTCGTCATCTGTGCATGTGCATAGGCGCACAGATATTTCAATCTTCGGCAGACCGCCCGAACCGAACGACGCAAACCTCTCGAGAACTCGATGGCATCGACCTGTCCGACGACAGGGACATCGCATTGCCGTGACGACACGCCCGATGCGAACCGTGGCCTTGTCGTCCTGCACGACGTCCGCGGGTCGTCGATCGATCCGAGCGCGCAGGACGGCTTCACGTCGAAGATGGGCATCGACGCGACGAAGCCTCTCGGTGGCGACCCGGCGATGTTCGATAAGGCCACCCTGCCCTGAGGCCGCTTCGCGGACCCGATGGAAAGGGTTATCCCCGCCTCCCGTCGTTTCGCACCCGTGTACGTGACCCACGAGCTCCTCCGCCGCGGGGCCGTGGAGGAACGGGACTACCAGGTGAACATCGCCAAGGCCTGCCTCTCCCGCTCCACGCTGGTCGTCCTGCCCACGGGGATGGGAAAGACGGTCATCGCGACGATGGTCCTCGCGGAGATCCTCCGCCGCAAGGGCGGGAAGATCCTGTTCCTCGCGCCGACGAAGCCTCTCGTGGAGCAACATGCGGCCTCTTTGAGGGGGGTGTTGATCGTCGATCCCATCGCGGTCTTCACCGGTGAGGTCACGTCCCCCGAGGAGCGGGAGCTCCTGTGGCGCGGGTCGAAGATCGTGGTCTCGACGCCCCAGGTGATCCGCAACGACCTCCGGGCCGAGCGCATCTCCCTGGACGATGTCAGCCTCATCGTCTTCGACGAGGCCCACCGCGCCGTGGGCGACTACGCCTACGTGGACGTGGCCGCCGCCTACAAGGAAATGCCGGATCGGCTCATCCTCGGGATGACCGCGTCCCCGGGCTCGTCGGCGGAAAAGATCCTCGAGGTCTGCGGGAACCTGGGCATCACCGCCGTGGAGATCCGCACGGAGTTCGACGCCGACGTCGTGCCCTACGTCCAGGGCCTGGACATCGAGCGCATCCCCGTCGAGGTTCCCGAGGTGGCCAAGGACATCCGGTCCCTGCTCGAGGCCGTCTACGACGAGCAGGTGGAGCGGCTCAAGAAGATCGGGTTCCTCCAGGGAAAGCCGAAGCCGTCCACGAAGGACGTCCTCGCCGCGGGGGACGAGATCCGCAAGCGCCTCGACGGCGGCGACAAGGACGGCCGGCTCTTCGGCGCCATGACGGCCCAGGCGATCGTGATGAAGGCGAACCACGCAATCACCCTGGCGGAGACGCAGGGGATGAGCGCCCTGCGCTCCTACTTCGACCGCCTCGAGGCCGACGCCCGATCCCGGGCCGACGTGCAGTTCCTGAAGCACGCGAAGGTCAAAGAAGCGATGAAGATCGCCCGCGAGACGGTGGTGGAGCACCCGAAGCTCAAGAAGACCGCCGCGGTCGTCCTGGGCCAGTTCCGCTCGAAGCCCGATTCGAAGATCATCGTCTTCACCCATTACCGGGAGACGGCCGACCTGGTGACGAGGGAGCTCGCGAAGCTCCATTCCGAGATCAAGCCCGCGCGCTTCGTCGGTCAGGCCTCCAGGGGGGAAGACACCGGGCTCACGCAGAAGGAGCAGGTGGACATCCTCGAGCGCTTCCGCGCGGGCGCGATCAACGTGATCGTGGCCACCTCCATCGGCGAGGAGGGCCTGGACATCCCCCAGGTGGACCTCGTCGTGTTCTACGAGCCCGTGCCCTCCGAGATCCGCACAATCCAGCGGCGTGGGCGCACCGGACGGAGCGCGCGCGGGCGGGTGATCATGCTCGTCACGCGGGACACGCGGGACGAGGCGTTCCTGTACAGCGCGAAGCGCAAGGAGCGCAGGATGCACCAGGAGCTCGACAAGCTCCGGCGGGACCTCAAACAGAAGATTTTCGTGGGCGAGCCGGGCGGCGAGACGTTTGTGACCACGGCCCCCGAGCGGGTTCTCGAGGCGAAGCGCGAGGAAATCGCGGAGGAGAGAAGACCACCCACGTCCGGGCCGCGAAGGAGGCCCGTGTCCTCGAAGAAAGGACCCACGACGCTGGACGACTTCTAGAAGCGGTGTCGCTGGAATGGACGCGAATTTATAGGTACGATCGAGGTCTATGCAGGTCGGAGGCCCTCGATGGACCGCTGCCCCGAATGCGGCTGGGAGATCGACCCCGACGCCGAGTCGTGCCCGAACTGCGGGGCCTACCTCGCCGATTACGAAGACGTGGAACGTCCGGAAGAGTGATCGGGCTCAACCGCGGAACAGGCCCCGCGACGCATCCTGCAGGAATTCGCGGAAGCCGCCGCTCGGCGAAGGGATGTCCCCGCGGACCACGTCGCCCGACGCGGCATCCAGGACGATCTTGTACGTGCGGTCGTGGTACACGTAGGTCGCGAACCATAGCGGCGCGTGCAGGAACTCGGAGTCCTTGACGACCGCATCGGTCTTCGCGTCCTCGAGCACGTCCACGACGTCCTTGAGGAGCTCTTTCTGGTGGGCATCGACCTCTTCCTGCGCGAGGCGTCCCGCCTCGTCCTCGTCCACCTCGGCGTTCAGCATCTTGGCATCCCGCATCATTCCGGTCGTGTCGAAGGGGACCTTCTGCACGAGGGGGATGTGGTAGTCCCCGATCTCGAACTCCCCGGACCGCCGGCCGAGGATCTTCCAGAAATAGTTCCGCACGAGCTGGCCCGAGCGCCGCTCGTTCGTGCCCGTCCGCGTGAGGACGCCCGCGTAGGCGGTCGTCGCGTCGATCTCGAACACGTAGAAGGGCAGGTAGGTGCAGTCGAGGGAGGTCACGCGGGAGGCCCGTCGCAGGTCGTCGGGCTTCATGATCCCGCCCTCCATCCAGCCCTCGATCGTCTGCAGGGCCGCGTCCCGGTCCAGACGGGCGGGAAGCATCGAGTGCCTCAGGAGGAAGGGCTTGTCGCCCCTCAGGCGGACCGCGCTGCCGCAGTAGGGGCAGGTGACGATGACCTCGCCCGTGGTCAGGTTCAGGGGGCCGCCGCAGTGGGGGCAGTTGATGGACTCGACGAGCTCGGGCATGCCAGCGTAAGACTCATGACCAACCCTGATATAGCGGTTTGTATGGGTTCCCTCGGGGCGCTGCGTCGCGGGAGCGAGCTGACGATCGTGCTCGTGTACAGCGTACTCGCCCTCCTCTTGCTCCTCGTCCTCGTGATCGTGGACCTGTTCGTGTCCACGAACGTCTTCCCCTACGGCTTCGCGATCGTGGTCGCGCTCGCCTTCTTCTTCATGTTCCTCCAGTGGCTGATCTCCCCCGCGATCGTGCGGTGGGCGACCCGCCGGCGGGTGGAAGTCACCCCGCAGTCGAACCCGTGGCTCTGGCAGACCGTGCAGGAGCTCGCGCGGCAGGCCAGCGTCCCCCCGCCGCGCCACATCTGGGTGAGCCAGGTCGCGGACCCCAACGCCTTCGTCTTCGGGCGGACCGTGGGCTCTTCCGAGCTCGTCGTCACGGGCGGCCTCCTGGAGACGCTGAACCAGGACGAGATCCGCGCGGTCCTGGCCCACGAGATCGGCCACCTCCGGCACCGGGACGTCGTGATCATGACCTGGGTCTCCGCGGTCCCTCTCCTCGCCTACGTGCTGGCCCGAGGCGGCTTCGAGATCCTCCGGGCGAGCAGCGGGGGCCGGGGCAAGAACGCCGGACAGGCCGCGCTCGTCGCCGTCGCCGTGGCCATCCTGTCCTACCTGGTCTACCTGGTCACGCAGCTCCTCGTCCTCTACCTGTCCCGAACGCGGGAGGCCTACGCCGACGCGTACAGCGGGGCCGCCACGAGGGACCCGCATCTCCTCGCCTCCGCCCTCACGAAGATCTCCTTCGGCCTCTCCCTCGCCCGACCCGACGCCGAACCCTCGGGCCTGCGGGCCTTCTACATCAACGACCCCGTGAAGGCGGCTGAGGACTACCACGACCTCCGGACACGGATGACCCAGTACGACCTGAACCGCGACGGGCAGATCGACCAGTACGAACTCCAGAAGGCCATCGAGGCCGAGAAGAAGAGCCACTGGCGCCGCGCCAATGAGCTGTTCGCGACCCATCCGCCTACGTTCAAGAGGATCCTCATGCTCGAGGAGATGGAGGAAGAGATCAAGCAGGGCGGGCTCCCGGCGAACATCTACAAGTACGTCTAAGTCCCCGATCGCCAGCGTCAGGGGAAGGCCCATGTGTACGCAGACAATACACAGAAGCCATGGGGTTCAAGACCATTTCCCTGAGCGACCGGACCTACCGCAGACTTCGCGCGGAGAAGCGGCCCGGAGAGAGCTTCACCGACGTTATCGAGCGGCTCCTCTCCATGAAGCAGCCACCGCTGGCCGCCTTTGCCGGTGCCTGGAGACCGGTCAGCGCTCGCGAGATCAAGGAGATCCGGACCAGGGTCGACCAACTCCGCCACCGGAAACCCGCGAGGTAGGCTTCGCCCGTGACCTTGTGTTTGGACACGGTGTTCCTCATCGACCTGCTCGCGGATGAGCCATCGGCCGCCGTGTTTGTCACCCAGGACGAACCCGTCGTAATCCCCCGACCCTTGCTTTTGTGTGCTCCTTTCCGGCACGGGCAACCGGCGAAGGACTGAGAATCCCGTCCGACTTCGGTCTCGAAGTACGTTCCCATCAGGTGAACCTTGGACCCCTTTTCGGGAGAAGGCTCTTGCCCTCACAAAGCATCGTCCAGCGCATGGCCAAGACGATTCGGCAGACCGTGATCCTCGATGCGCCGCCCCACGCGGTCTTCGAGGCCCTCCTGGATTCGAAGAAGCACAGCGCCTTCACGGGGGACAAGGCGACGATCAGCCGCAAGGTCGGCGGGAGCTTCTCCGCCTTCGGAGGCTATGCCACGGGGAAGAACGTCCGTGTCGAGAAGAACAAGGAGATCGTCCAGACCTGGCGGACCACAGACTTCAAGGAGTCCGAGCCGGACTCGAAGGTGATGTTCCACTTCTCGAAGAAGGGGGCGGGTACGCGGCTGATGTTCGTGCACAGCGACATCCCGGACCGCCTGGCGGAAGACCTGGCCCAGGGCTGGAAGGACTTCTACTGGGAACCCTTGAAGCCCTACCTGGAGCGGTCTAGGGCGTGACCTTCCGCTGGGACTTGCGGATCGCGTCCCGCTCCGCCTCGCGGCTGGACCAGAAGATCCAGAAGAGGACGACGACCACGAACACGGACAGGAGCACGATCCAGACAATCTGGAGGACTCCGGTCGCTCCGTTCGTGAAGATGGCCCCGTAGTAGCTGCCCACGCCGATCACGAAGAAGGCGCCCGCGAGGGGGCGGATGATCTTCGTCTCCTCCGTCGCCGCGTAGACGAAGAAGAAGATCAGTGCGAAGATCAGGGAGCAGAATCCCATCCACCACAGCTGGGCGCTGAAGGCCATCCCGGACAGGAAGAGGATGAAACCGAAGACGCTCGCGATCACGAGGACCGCGATCCCGGCAATCGCGGCGAGGGCGAGGGTGGACAGCTTGGGCACTGCAGGTCCCGCCGGCGCGGGGGCTACGGACGGTTGCATGGCGCCTCACCCCTGCTGCACGGGCTTACCGCACTCCGGGCAGAACTTCATGCCGCCCGGCACCTCGTGGCCGTCCGGACACTTCAGGACCTGGGGCGCGCCGCATTCCCCGCAGAACTTGAGGCCGGGCGGGACGGGCTTGCCGCACTTGATGCACGGCTTGCTGCCCGCCGCGACGGTCGTGTCGGCACCGCAGTTCCCGCAGAACTTCGTGGTCACCGGATTCATCGTGCCGCACTTCGGGCACGGCTTCGTCTGCTGCTGCGCCTGCGCGCCGGGGGCCATCATGCCGGGCATCTGGGAGGCCATCCCGTAGCCCATGCCAATCCCGGCCCCGAGGCCGAGGCCCGCTCCGACCGTGCCGCCGCTCGGATTCGCGGCGGCGGTCGTGAGGGCGTCCGCCACGGCGAACTGCTGGTACGCCGCCGCGGACGTGCGGCCGAGGGTCCGGGCCGCGCCCATCTTGTCGATGGCCGCCTTGACCGTCTCGGGAAGCGGGATGTTCATACCGGAGAGCTGGAGGATCTCGACGCCGAGGTTCGCGAAGTGGGGCTTTGCGTTCGCCAGCGTGCCCTGCTCGATGTCATTCAAGCTTGCGGCGAAGTCCACGACCTTGAGGCCCTGCTGCTTCATCTTGCCCAAGGTCACGTTGAACTGCTTCACGAGCTCGTCCTTGATGCGGTCCTCCACGTCCGCCGAGGTGGCGGCGCCGAAGGTCCCGACGAACTGGTTGATGAAGACCTCGGGCTCCTTGATCCGGTAGCGGAAGTCGCCGAAGGCCCGCAGCTGGATCATGTCGAAGTCGGGGTCCTGGAACAGGAAGGGCTCCTGCGTCCCGAACTTCCCGTCGAAGATGCGCTTCTGGAGGTAGAAGACCTCCGCCTGCTGCACGACGCCGGTGAAGACCTTCTGGAGCCAGCCCAGGATCGCGACGTTCTGCGACGTCAGGGCGTACCGATCCGGCCGGTCCAGGTAGGCCAGGGCCTTCCCATCGCGGTAGAACACCGCGATCTCGTCCTCCCGGACGACGATGTTGTCGTTCATCCGGATGTTGCGCGGGACCTTCCACATGATGTTGGTCCGCTTGAACTGGTCGTCCCAGGCGATCG
This sequence comes from Thermoplasmatota archaeon, assembly GCA_038046665.1. Classification (GTDB taxonomy): domain Archaea; phylum Thermoplasmatota; class Thermoplasmata; order RBG-16-68-12; family RBG-16-68-12; genus RBG-16-68-12. The sequence goes on along the minus strand of JBBSVS010000041.1, from coordinate 1,626 downwards.
TCATGCTCGACGTCAGGCCCTCGCCGCGGCCCGCCGTCTGGTCCGTGCGCTTCGCACCGCCGAAGAAGAACAGGGTGGGAATCATCGTCTCACCTCACCATCGTGCCCGTGGAGGCTTCCATGCGGACGCCCCAGGCCGCGTCGAACGCTTGAACGGAATCCCGGAAGGCCTTCATGGCCACGTCGAAGCTCTTCGGGTCGCTCGCCTGCTGGATCATGGGGACGCAGGCCGCGGCCCTGTCGAGGGCCTCGAGCATCGCGTAGTCGTACTCGTAGAGCTTGTCGAGCTCGCCTTCCTCCACGCGGATCGCCGGGCTGAAGCCGGAGTAGCCCTGCTCCGCGTGGCGGGTCTTGGCCTCGATGCCCTGGAGCGTGAAGATCGAGTTGCCGATCGTCTGCAGGCCCTGGTACTTCCCGTTCGCGGCCCTCTGGTCGCGGATGTTCTCCAGGCTCCCTCGGATCGTCTTGACCTGGTCGGAGATGTAGATCCGCAGGATGTTGTCCGCCTGGCGGATGTCCTCTCGACGCCGGTAGCCCGCGTACCCGGGGATGTGCAGCTGGATCTTCTTGATCAGCCCGCGGTCTTCCTCGACTTTCTCTCGGATGTCGGCCATGTTCTTCGCCTAGCCTCGTGGTCTATCCTCTTCCTCATGTATGTATTTAGGGGTATGCACGGGATTCCAACGGATGCCCAGGGAATGCCTCACCAGAGGGCGAACGCCGGGCGCTCGCCGTTCATGACCTGGCCGGAGTTCCCGTCGATCGCGATGTACATGGGCTTGCCCTTGAACTGGTACTCGACGAACCACACGGGCACGTGGAGGAGCTCTCCGTCCATCATCGTTGGATAGACCTGGATTGACTCGAGGGTGTCCACGCGCTTCTTCGCCTCATGCTCCGCGAGCTTGTGGGCGAAGGCGCCGGCCTGCTGCTTCGCTTCCGCCTCGGTCACGTCGCCGTTCATGACCTCCGAACCGCCGCTCTGGCGCTTGTCGAAGGGTGCCTTGGCCTCAGCCTTGAACTGGTAGCCGCCGTCGGGCTGGTACTTCGTGTACCCGCGGACTGCGACGATGGGGATGTTGGACTGGAGCTGGATCCGGTCCCGCACGCGGATGACCTGGGGCTGCGTGTTCACGTTGCGGGCCTGGTTCTTCTGGTTCGCGGCCGCCGCCGCGGCGGCCATGTTCAGGGCGAACACCGCGAGGCCCTTGGCCTTCTGCGCGCCCGTGTCCCCGTGGACGGCCATGCCCGCGCCGCTCCCGCGCGTCCCCTGGAAGTCCGAGACGATGGACGTCGGCACGACCCAGTAGGGCACGTAGCGAAGGACCGTGTTGCCCAGGTCGGATTTCTCAGCGACCTTGCGGCGGAGGATCCCTTTGTTCAGCCACTGCCCGCCCGATTCCAGGGCCCGCTGCTGGTCGACGAGGTTCCCGAGCATGAAGTGCTTCATGACGACCTGGGCGGCGCCGCCGGCGCCCATCGTCGTCGCGGCGCCGCAGTATTCGCAGACCACGAGGGCGAGTCCCGCGGAGGGCTTCAGGGGCCCGCCGCAGGAGCTGCACTTGAGGCTCATCGGCATCGGCGGCGCGGCCATCTGCAGGACCCGCGCGGTCGGGTTATAGGGCT